>CAZQEN010000134.1:1710-18446 GCA_964591605.1 uncultured Planctomycetales bacterium | reverse complement strand
AGCCATCCTGCCCGTGCCGTACTGGGTGAGCTATCCCGAGCAGATCAAGCTGGCCGGGGCGAAGGTCGTCCCCGTTGTCGGCGACGAAGCCCGCAGCTTCAAGCTCACCGCCGACCAGATCGCCGCCGCCATCACGCCGCGCACGCGCGTGCTCATCTTCAACTCGCCCAGCAACCCCGGCGGCTTCACCTACACCCCCGAAGAGGTCAAGGCCATCGCCGACGTCATCGTCAAACACGACATCATCGTCTTCTCTGACGAGATGTACGACCGGCTCATCTACGGCAATCAGCGCTTCGTCAGCTTCGCTTCGGTTCGGCCCGACCTCATGGACAAGACGCTCACGTTCAACGCCGGCTCGAAGACCTACTCGATGACCGGCTGGCGTGTCGGCTACGTCGCCGGCCCCGAGGCCATCATCAAGCAGATGGCCAAGCTCCAGAGCCAGACCACCAGCGGCACCGCCACGTTCAACCAGCACGCCCTCGTCGAAGCCCTCAACGGCGACCAGGCCGCGGCCGAGAAGATGCGCAAGGAATTCGAGCGTCGCGCCGAGTACATGCACGAGCGCCTCAACCGGATCAAAGGCGTGAGCTGCGTGCGGCCCACCGGCGCGTTCTACGCATTCCCCAACGTCTCGAAGTCCTACGCGGCACTCGGTGTGAAAGGCTCGCTGGATTTCTCCGCGAAGGTCCTCGAGCAGGCCCACGTCGCCCTCGTCCCCGGCGAAGCCTTCGGCATGGACACGCACGTCCGCCTCTCGTTCGCCACCGGCATGGAGCAGATCCAGAAAGGCCTCGACCGCCTCGAGAAGCTCCTCGGTAAGGCATAAGCAGGTCCCGCCTGCGGCTCGACTGAGATCGCCGAAGTCGGGGCGGGACCTTTTGCGTTGGTCGCCGCGGCGTGGCACGGGCGTCCCGCCTGTGCATGCGATATAATGCGAGCAGGAGCGTGTGCCATGCCGCGAACCATCACGATCGAAGACGCCCCCGAGAACCTGGCGTTTTATGTCGACGACATCTCACGCACGGGCGAGTCCGTCGTCCTGATTCGGGGCGGCAAACCCGTGGCGGAGATTCGTCCGACCCGAAAGACGGCTCGGCTCTCCGAGCTTCGCGCGATCCTGGAGTCGGGACCGCGCCTGACGCCGGAAGAAGCAGAAGACTTCGCACGGGACGTTCAAGAAGCGCGACGCCTCGTCCAACTCGACGAGCTGATGGCTCACTACTCCGATGACGATCTGTTTAGCTCGGTCGTTATCCTGAGTGAGTTACTTCACGGTGTACATCGAGCCAACACGCCGGAAACCCGCGCACGCCGCTCGGAGTTTGTCGAGTATCCGATCAGCCGGATCGAAGTCCTTGATCTCGAGACCGACGCCGCACGAGTGCACGCGAAGGTCTGGGCGGAACTGCAGGCGAAAGGCACCCTGATTGGCGCACACGACGCATGGATCGCCGCCACGGCGCTCCAACACGACCTGACACTCAGCACCCAAAACGTGGAAGAGTTCGAGCGCGTACCGGGTCTCCGCGTCGAGCAGTGGACCGGCTTGGGGTCTTGAATATCGGCGCGCTGCGTGGTGCGTCAGCCGAGGTTATAATCCTCCCGGCCCCGGCGGGAGCAGAAGCGAGCGGTCAACACCTCCGGCACCACTATTGCGGGGTTATCCGGAGGATATCTGCGAACTCGTGCTTCACATCGGTCCTGCTACGGGGCCTGTTTTGAACCATCACCGGCCGGTCCGGGTGCTGCCATGTTTCGACGCGACATCATCATCAAGGACACGCACCGCGGCCTCTGGTACGAGGACGGAAAGCTCGCGCGCGTCCTCGAGGCCGGCCGTTACGTCATCCCGCTGCACCTCGACCTGGGCTTCTACCGCACGCCGAGCATCGAGGTCGTGCTCGTCGACGTCCGCGAGCGCGAGCTGACGATCAAGGGCCAGGAGATCCTGACCGCCGACAAGGTCGCCATCCGCGTGAGCATCATCGTCCAGTTCCGCGTCAGGGACCCCAGGGCGGCGATCCACGAGGTCGCCTCGTTCGAGGAGCGGCTGTACAGCGACGTGCAGCTCGCCGCCCGGCGCTCGCTCGCGTCGATGACGCTCGAAGAGATTCTCACCAACCGCAACCGCCTCAGCGAGGATATCCTCCGCGACGTGAAGGAGTCGGCCGCCGGCTACGGCGTGTCCATCCTCCGCGCCGACGTAAAGGATCTGGTGTTTCCGGGCAACCTCCAGGAAATCATGAACCGCGTGCTGGCCACCGAGCGCCTCAGCCAGGCCGGCCTGGTCGAAGCCCGCACGAAGGCCGAGGTCCAGCGCATCGAGGCTCAGGCCAAGGCCGAAATCCAGCGCCTGGAAGATCAAGCCAGCGCCGGAGCGAAACGGCTGGCTGCACAGAGCGAGGCGGATGCCCAACAGATCCGGACAGAATCGGAAATCCGGGCGTTGAGGGACTATGAGCAGGCGGCCGGTGCGTACGCTAAACACCCGGCCCTTCTGCGTCTGCGTGAACTCGAAGCGCTCCGGGAATTGTCTCGACTCGCCAGTGCGACGATCTATATCGATTTCGACAGGCACGCGGCGCCCAACAAGTCTGCACGGGGAAAAGCGTGATGCACCTTCGTAGCAGGTCCCGCCTGCCGGACGGGACCGGGTAACGGGAGAATCAGGGCTCATTCGAGGTTCCGCTCGGCAGGCGGGGCCTACCGGAAACAAAACATGATGATGAACGATCGGTTCAAGGTAGCGGGCATACTGCTCTCGCTGGGTGTACCTGGTTTTGCCGCCGACGTACCCACCGCCACCGTCGGCCCCGCGCCGCGCTATCTGCTGCCCGGCGTTTACCGCGAGCAGCGCCCGCAGGGGGGCGGCGTGGACTGCAACAGCCCCGCCCACTGGGACGGCGAGACGCTGTACGTGTTCTCCTCGGAGAACCAGCCCTGGCGCACGTCGGGCCCGAACTTGATGGATCTCAAGCGCCGCTCTGAGCGCACCAGCTACGACAACGAGGTCAACGGCGGCCGCTGGATCGAATCCACGTACAAGGACAAGAGCGGCAAGCTGTATGGCTGGTACCACCGCGAGCCGCACCCGGTCTGCGAGGGCGGCCCGGAGAAGCACCGCCTGACCGCGCCGCTCATCGGCGCCGCGGTGTCGGACGATAACGGCAAGCACTGGAAGGACCTGGGCATCGTGCTCGAGGCGCCGGCCGATTCGAAAAACTGCGACAGCCCCAACCACTACTTCGTCGGCGGCAACGGCGACTTCTCGGTCATTCTCGACAACGACGGGAAACACTTCTACTTCTTCATCAGCACGTACAACAAGGACGTGGCCGAGCAGGGGGTCTCGGTTGCGCGGATGAAGCACGAAGACCGCGACGAGCCCGTCGGCAAGGTGTACAAGTGGCACAAGGGCGAGTGGAAGGAGCCCGGTCTGGGGGGCCATGTGACGCCCATCTGGCCGGCGGCGGTCACCTGGCACGCCGACAAGGTGGATGCCTTCTGGGGCGCCTCCGTCCACTACAACACCCATCTCAAACAATACGTGATCCTGCTGAACCGCGCCCAGGACAGGAAATGGGCACAGGAAGGCATCTACGTCACCTTCAACCCGGATGTGGCCAACCCGAACGGGTGGAGTAAGCCGGTCAGGATACTCGAACCGAAGGACCTGGAATACTCGAAGTGGTATCCGCAGGTGATCGGCACCGACGCTCAGGCCCGCGAGACGGATAAGCTGGCAGGAAAAAAGGCCCGCCTCTTCGTCGCCGGCCTGTCCAAATGGGAAATCACCTTCCACAGGCCTGGCGAAGGCGCCCCGTGAAGTACCTGCCGGAGCTCGCGACAGAACTGACCGTGCTCTTGCGGCCGCTCTGGCCCCGGTTGTTGCTTTTCCGTGCCCGTGGCACGGGAACAGCTGATTCTCTTGCTTTACTGGGTAGACATTCCAATCAGAGGTCTCAGAGCTCAAATCTCCGATCTTAAATCTCGAATCGGAAACCTCTGCGTGCTCCGCACTGCAAACGCGCAACTGCTTGTTTTCCTGGCAGGAAACAACGCACAGACGACGTCATCTCAAATCTCAGATTTCAAATCTCGAATCCGATTCTCTGCGGGCTCAGCGTCTCTGCGTGAGTTTCTCTACCTGGGTTGCAGACAACGTCTGCGCTGCGTCTCTGCGTGAGTTTAAGGCACGGGATGGCCGGCGACAGCTCGCGCTGCGTTTTCCGCCGCCCTGCGGTGGGCCACTCAGGCCCGGCGGCTATCGCGTCCGGAGGAGACTGGAGGCGGCCCCGCTCGTCCCCGTGCCGAAGTTGCCCTCCGGCCGCGGGAGCTGGATCACCCCGCCCGGTCCGGGCGTGCCCGGCGTGACGAGCGGCACCAGTGGCAGCATCGCCGCATTCTGCAGATTCTGCCCGGCCAGGCTGCCGTTGTCGCGGCTCGACATGGTCATGAGGTTCCCGCCCGCCCCGGGGTCCAGAACCGCGATGCCCGACTGGTTCAGACGGTTGAACAGTTTTTCACTGCCGGTGAGGCCGTTCGTGTCGATCACCGCCACCCACCGGGCGCCGCTCAGCGTATCGATCCAGGCCATCATGTTCTGCGTCACGTACTGGCCCGGCTCCAGGATCTGAGCATCGCCGCGCAGCTTCTCCCGTGCCTCGATCAGGCCTTCCTTGTTGAGGAACACCCGGAACCGCCCGGTGCTTGGCTCGTACGAAATCCCGAATTCCATCGTGCCGCGCTTGCTCAGCGTCGCCGTCGGCGTTTCGATCGTCATGTCGCTGCGCAGCGTGGTCTCCGACACCCCCGCGCGGACCGTTCCATACCCCAGGCCCAGTTTGACCCGCTTGGTGTCGGCCGCCCGGTGGAACTGGTCGATGCTCGCCAGCGTGGCCCGCTCCACGACAACCACCGTGTCATCCCCGAACGCCAGGATGAGCTGTGTGCGCAGTTGCGTCCGCACCCGCGTCCCCGCCGGCAGAACGTCGCCCACCTTCGCCGGCTTCCACTCGCCCGCGGCGCCGCCGGCGTCGCTCAGCGCGTACGACGCGTTGCCCGTGAGCTGGATCACCCGGGCCGACAGCGGATCGATCGCCGGCTGCGTGCCGGCGGTAACATCCGCCGCGGGCCGCGTGGCCTGGCCCAGCACCGGAGCACAGACAGACACCAGAATGGCCGTCAACAGGTAGCGCATAGTTCCCTCACATCGGGCCCGGGCCCGCTGCATCGCCGGGGAGTGGAGGGCGATGCCCATGCTTCTTCATCGTCGCACAGGCCCCCTGGGGAGATGATGAACCCGCATAGAGTATAGCGTACACCAGGGGTCCAAGCACCCGCCTTCTGACAGAATCCGTGCGGCATCGAAGAACGTAATCTTAGATTTGAACGAAGTTTACGACAAGAGACGGAAACGCGAATCCGCTCGCTGTCTATCGCGGCTGCGTAGCGGCCGACTGTTTCTGCTGCTCGACTTCCTGCTCGATATCCACGTGCCGCAGTTCGTACATCCCTTTGCGGACCATGTACTCGTCGGCCCGGGCCATCAGGTCGACCAGCTCGCTGCCCGTCATGTACCGGTAGGGGGGGCCGGGCGGCATCAGGTCCATATACCCCAGCTCGCGCATCGCGTAACGCCGGTCGCCGATCCCCAGCCGACCGAGCGTATTCACGTTCACCCCGCCGGTGATCCTGAGGATCTGCATCACCATGTACGCCGCACTGCCGTGGTCCAGGCCCTGGTCGCGCTCCAGGCCCCACTGCGACCGCACCACCCCGCGCCGCACGAGCTCGCTCTCCCGCTCTTCGAATGTCGTGAACCGCTCCTCGCCGTCGGCCAGCATGAGCAGCGCCCGGTAGCCCTCGCCCACCGTCACGATCGGCTCCCTGGGAAGGTGCTCGTGCAGAAACACCTCCGCCGGCGCCCCCTCGCTCTGCTGAACCTGCTCGGGGCGGGTGACGTGGGAACAGCCGTAAGCCGCGAAACCCAGAATCAGTGCCTTCAGAACTTGCGACGTGAGACGTGAGACGTGAGACGTGAAACGGCGCGGAGCCGTGCCGTCTGCCAGTGTCGCTACCTTGGCGTGATCATTATTCACGTCTAACGTCTCACTTCTCACGTCTAACGTCTCATATCCTCAGAAGCTCCACGTCACGCCCGTCAGGAAGAACGTCCTCGTCGTCTGGTCGCTGAACGACTTGCCGGGGAAGAACGTGCCGAGCCGCACGGTATACGACAGGTCCGACGTGATGCGCCAGTTGATGAAATAGTCCATCTCCCAGCCGAGGTACCCGCTCTGCCGGTCGGCCGTCGGGTCCGACACCGCGCCGTCCGAGCGGTTCTTGGCGTACAGGAACCAGTCGGTGCCGGTCTCGATCTGCCGCAGCCACTCAATGTCCTCGAACGGCTTGAATGCCGCTCCCGCCCGCCATACGTGGATGTTGCTGAGCCGCGGGGCGAACGACAGGCCCGTGTCCCGATAGCCAAAGCCGCTGAAGCTCTTGTCGTGCTGCCCGACGTTCCCGCCGATCGTGTTCGTCGGGCTGTACCGCCGGTTGCCGTCGCCGCTGGCGAACATGTACTCGAAGCTGAACTTCGGGCTCAGCTTCCACTGGCTCAGATACTCGAGCTGTGCATCGAGTGCCCAGGCATCGATCTCGTCCTTGGCCAGGAAATCGTGCCAGCCGTACGCCTTGCCCCCCTCGTACACCCACTCCGTGCCGTAGCGCAGGTTGCGCATCAGCTCGCCCGTCGAGCCGAACCCGACGTAGTAGCTGTCGTAGTCGAACTTCTGCAGCACCGACCACCGGTCCGTCTTCTGGTCCTTGTTCCACACCGCGTAGGCGAACGGCCGGTGCTTGGGAATCCCGGTGTACGTCACCTGCGTGCCCCAGAAGTTCCGCTCGTTGTCGCCGCTGCTCGGCCGGCTCCGGTCGATGTCCGGATAGCTCCGCACCGACATCCCGCCCACCGTCGTCCACTCGAACTTGGCCGCCTCCAGCGTCAGGGCGATGTGGTCCATCGGCTGCGAGAACGCATACGCCGTGCCGAAGTTCACCAGGTCGCGGCCGATCTTGAACTTGAAGTTCCAGTCGATGTTCTCGCCTTCGTACGCCCGCATCGCCTGCCGCAGATCGAACTGGTAGAAGCCCCGGTCCAGGTCGTGAAAAGTGTCGTCCTCGTCCCACGAATAAGAATCGCCGTGGTTCCAGTCCTGGAACAGCAGCTTGAACCGCCCGTAGAGCTGGTGCGCCCCCTCGTCGAAACTGGCCGATCCCCAGACGCGGAAGTCGTGTTGCCGGTAGGTCCGCGAGCTGTTGATGCCGTCGTCCCACTGCATCAGGTAGAAGCTGTACCACGCCCCGGCATCCAGATCGATCTTCTGCTCGGCCGGCAGGTCCCGGTTCAGCTCGCTGCGCACCTGCTCCTCGATCCGCCGCTGCTGGAGCAGGAAGGCGTCGCTGTCGCGGGGCTGGGCCGCGGCCAGGGCCGGCCAGAGCAATACCATGGCCGCCGTCAGCCGCTCACCGCCAACGATGAGCGCCCGCGTCGGGGACGTCGCGCGTCGAAGCGTGCACAAGGTTCGAATCACCAGATCGCCCGGGTCCGGTCCGCCCACCCGCCGCGCCGACGCCGGTCTGGGCAGACCCCCAGTTCATTGATCGGATATCATGCTCCTCCTCCCACAGGGACGCAAGTCAAAAGTGAGCAGAATCTTGCGCGTGGGTCTGTGAGAGATTCGGCGGGCGTCCCACCCGCAGAACCGCTCGCGCAGTCAGTGGAAAGACTGCCGCACACGCTGGTTCAACTGGCTCCCCGCTCCCGGCGGGGGTTCTGAAAGCGACGGCCGTCCGGACCGTCGCGCATCCCTTGCGCGTCGTCCGTCCCCATCCGTCGGGCGGTCCTCCGGCAGCCCGTCTGAGTCGCCACGGCCAGATGGCGAAGCCGAAGGTCGCGGAGTGGGCGACCCATCCCCAAATCCAGCCGGCCGCCCGCCGGCCCGTTCTGCCCGAAGCGAGCTCGATCCGTGGAGGCCCACGGCGCCGTCGGTAGAGATGGTTCAGCCATGGCAGACCCGGCTCCCGATGGGGCGGATCAGGCGCCGGCCGCTTCTTCTTACCCTATCCGGTTCAGCGGTTTGCAGGGGCCGCCTCTCCCAGGCCTTGCGCCCTCAATCATCTACACAGGTCCAGACCCCAAGCAGACGTCGACTTTTCCGACCTGCCAGCGCCGAGGGGGTTCGAGCCTTCAGCCCAGAGGCGCTGACGCCGTGCGACTGGAACCCCATCGGGGTTTCGGCCGAGATTCCGTTGGGGTTTGGGCATCTGGGGGGCCGGTGACTCAGGCTGGTCCCGACTTCGTCGGGTCAACACGGAGCTGGAGACCACAGCCCCTTGGGTGCTGGACGCCGCTGCGGCTTCACGCCTGCATTGCCAATCCCATGCCGCCCGAGGTGTGTGGAACCACGGGGGAACCAGTCCTGTGTAGAGGTATTAAGATCTTCGGTGCCCCGCAAAGGGGCAAGACAGCCCTGCCCGCACGGTGATCGGACTCCGTGGAGCATCAGGAACGTCACCGGCGGCCAGAGCCGGAGAGCAATCAAGCGTCTCTGGGGCATCGGCCGCAACACCACCGGCGGATAGATCGAATCGGCGTCCTCAAGGAGGTGTACGAAGACGCGAAGGGTGTCCGCCCGACGGCGATGGACCTCGGGCCGGCCTTCCCCGGCCCCTGCATTTCGACCCGCCAGGCCCGCCGCTTCGATTTCCCCGGGGGTGAGGACGCCTCGAGTGCGGCCTCGCGATCCTCGAGCAGATTCAGTCTCCGCTTGAGCTCGGATATCTCCTTGATGATGCTGCGCAGCTCGGTTTGATGCCTGACTTTCGCCAGGTTGTCTGCGGCAAGATCTGATGACAGGATAGGCTCATCTGGAGACTCGGCTGGGGTGCTCCGCTATCCGGTGCTCCCTCCATTTTCCGCTGGAGGCGGTCATGCCCATCCTTCATCGGCGGAATCTCCTGTACCGGATTGCATTGGACAACCCGATGTGGGATAGTCGAATCATGCGTTGACGCTTCAGAGTCGCGACACAGGTGTCACATGCTTCGCTGGGTTTATTGGGGGATGGGAGCGCTGCTTCCGGTCTGCGGAGGCCCGCCCGTTCTGCTGGCCGGCGTACAGGTGGGCGTGGCCAGCCCCATGGTGAAGGTGATGATCGAGGGGGGGCATGCCGACCGGAACTGGCCGTTCGAAGGCACCCTCGGGGTCACTTCCTACAGCCTCTTTCTGGCCAAGAACGAGCACGAGGCGTTCCAGGTCGCGATCTTCCCCGACCAGACGCTGACCAACGCGCAGGTCACGGTGTCGGCGCTGCAGCCGGCCGGCGGGCAGGGAGCCTTCAACGGCACCGTGAATGTGTGGCTGGTCGGGCACGTGAGGGGCGCGGCCCAGCCGATCTCCGACCTGAACATCGACTACCCGGCGTACCTCGACAACTACACGGGCGGCTGGTGGCCCGATCCGCTGCTGACGTTCACGAACACCTGCACGGTCAATGCCACCGACCGGGTCGCCTTCTGGATCGACGTGGCCACTCGAAGCGACACGCCCGCGGGCGACTACACCGGCACGGTGACGGTGTCGGGCACCGGCATGTCGTCGGTCTCAATCGCGCTGAGCGTCCGCGTCTGGGACTTCGCGCTGCCGGCCAAACCAACACTGCCCACCGCCTTCTCGATCGACAGCCTCTGGCAGGCGAGTTGGATCTACGGCAACGACTGGTCCGGCACCATCAGCGACAAGTATCTCACCATGCAGCGGGACCACCGCCTGAGTGTGACTGAGATCTACCGGACCTCTCCCCGAGCCACGAGCTGGTTCCAGCCCTGGCTGCCGACGAATAACGCGTTTTGTCTGTCACTGGTCCCGAACGGGATCGGGAGCGGCTTGACGACCCTCTACAACTACTTTCTGGGCCTGGGTCGTCTGAACGAAACCTACGTCTACGGGTACGACGAGGTCGGGTCGAGCGAGTTTCAGGAGATGGCCGCGACGTTTTCGCAGGTTCACGCGAGCTACCCCGGGTTGCGCACGATGACCACGGCCAACGACCCCAGTTTCGGCACCAGCGCCGGCAGCTCGTTTCTGCGGCCGGTGGTCGATATCTGGGTGCCCGAGACGAGGCGGTACAGCAAGACGGCGGCCGCTGCGCTGCGAGCTGAAGGCAAGGACATGTGGTGGTACGTCTGCATGAGCCCGCGTCATCCCTACGCCAACGTCCTGCTTGAGTACCCGGCGATCGAGGCGCGGCTGCTCATGGGGGCCATGACCTACAAGTATGAAGCGGGCGGTGTCCTGTACTACTCGGTCACCAACTACGGCTACAGCCTTGTGCCGCAGTACATGCCCAAGAACACGATTATCGAGAATGAGGAGGGTCCGTACACCGACTGGGACCCGCGTGTGATTCAGAGCGGTGGGTTCGTTGATGCCGACGGGTGTCTGTATTACCCGGGGCCCGTCCCGGTGGGCCCGCTGCCCTGCATCCGGCTCGAAAACATCCGTGACGGGCTGGAGGATTACGAGTATCTCCATCAGTTGAAGACCCTCGTCGGTCTCGTCAATCGTTGCCCGCCATCCGACCCGGCCAGGCAGGCGTGGCTGACCACCGCCGCGATCCTGCTGGCCGTCCCCACTTCCATCGTCAACTCGGTGACCAGTTACACGCGTGACCCGGCCGCCTTGTACAGTTACCGCCAGCAGCTCGCGGCGGCCATTCTGCAGGGACTGTCGTATACCGGCGCCGGCATTCCACCCGATACCGACAATGACGGCTTGGGCGACTCCTGCGACAACTGCCCGCAGACGGCCAATCCCGACCAGCAGAACGGCGACGCAGATGCCCTCGGGGACGCCTGCGACAACTGCCCCGGCACGGCCAATCCCGACCAGCTTGACGCGGACGCCGATGGCGACGGCGATGCCTGTGACAACTGTCCGGCGATCGCGAATGCGAATCAGCAGGACACGGACGGCGATGGCGTCGGCGATGCGTGTGATGACTGCCCGGGCACCCCCGCGGGCATGTTTGTGACCCTCCAGGGCTGCCCGACGGCCCGTCCCGACTTTGACCGCGACGGCGATGTGGATCTGGAGGACTTTGGCCACCTCCAGGCCTGTCTGACGGGGAGAGGCAACCCGCAGACCGATCCCGCCTGTGCCGACGCGCTCCTGGCCAACCGTCCGGACGTGACCGAAGAGGACATGGCCATCATGCTCCGGTGCCTCAGCGGGCCGAATGTGCTGAGCGATCCGAACTGTGTGAACTGACGAGGGTCGACTCGTTCTCCTCTCAGACGCTCTGCTGCGATGACGCGACGCAGAATGGCCACGGCTCGTGTCTGGGCGGCCAGGGCGTAGCGCGATTCGGGGGCCTGCGGATTCTGGGGGCAGATCGACCAGTCCAGCGGCCACAAATACAGCCGCGGCAGCCTGAATATCCGTTTCAGCCGAACGTCAACTCACGACGGCTACCGCTCGAATCGGCGAAGCAGTCAACATGACTGACCTGATTGCCCTGTACAAAGCCCTCGGCGGAGGATGGGATGGCCGATCCAGAAGTGAACGACTGCCGGCGGATGGATAGATGCAGATCCCTCGCACCCGCAGCGAAGCCAAGGGCCTGTGCCCAACTGACCTGCTCCCCGAAACGGAGAGCTGCAAGCATCAGAACGCTGGTGCTTCAGTCTGCACAGTTCGGGTCGGCGGGATTGCCCTCGCCGCTGTAGCAGCGCTGGAGGATGCCGAAATCGCACTGATCAACGTCGCCGTCGCGATCAAGATCCGCCGCTACGTAGAGGATTGACGGCGTGACCGTGAACGCCCCCGACGCCACCACGTCTGAACAACTTGGCGTCATGATCACCACATCCCAGGCACCGGTTGCCGCCGCGTACAGGTCCAGAGCCAGCACGCACGTGAGGCTCTGTCCATCGGCGGCCACATCCACCTGGCTGGCTACAATATCCGACTGGCCCTGCTTTGCGAGCTTCACCTGCGTGAAGCCAACCGGGAAACCCGAGCCCGCAATACTGATGCTGACGCGTTCGTCGCCGCGCCCCTCGGATGGGGTGACGGACGTGACGGTCGGGGGGGCGGCGCAGCCGGCGATGATCTGGCCTCCGGTCAGCGTGATGTCGTCAAGGAGGCGGCCGATCACACCGTTCAACTGCGAGCGAATCGTGATCCGGTCGAAGCCGCCCGTATACGCCCTGGGCTGCACGACCGAGCCGGCACCACCTGACAACCGAGCCGTATCTGTGCGCACCTGCATGGTTAGAACGTTTGGATCTTTCGTGGTGTCAAGCACGTTGGTCGCCCGCCAGTTCCGTCCGTCGAAGAACCACGGATGTGCGCTGGGTGCATGGATCGTGGCGGCCATCCCGAATGCCAGCACCGGCAGAACAACCGCGCTGTTCGTGCCCGGAGCGTGGACCTCGCCTTTCGACAACTCGACCATCACATCGGCGTACTGCAGGTTTCCCTGCAGACAGGCGTTGTACGCGAGCGAGAGCGGAACCGCATCTGTGCCGGCGACCTCCACGGCGCCTGCAAGCAATGCTCGAAGATCGGAGCCCAGATCGTGCGAGATCGCGCACGAGTCGCCGCTTCCGGCCCGCAGATTGTTGGGCAAGGATGAGGGGCAGGTGGAATTGATGCGGTATCGAGCGGTCCCCAGAACGGCAGGCCAGCGGGCGACATAGGCAGGATCCGTATAGCCTGCAGCGCAGCTGTCCCAGTTCTCGACGAAGTTGAGCGAGATGACTGGCGCCGCCATGGCGGCGGTTTGCTGAGAACCGCCGGCGCCGTCACCCGTCACCGCCGCCCGTTGAGGACTCGACGTGCCGCTGCATGCAGGCGGCACATTCGCGCCATTGGCACAGGCCAGGAACACGTCGAGGTCGGCCTGATCCACGTCCCCGTCGCCCTCGAAGTCGCAAGGGGCCCTGGCCACGCCAAGGAACGAGGCCGCGCCACTTTGAGCCAGAGAAGCGATCTCAGCAGCGGAGAGCGTTCGGCCGATGACCACGATGTCGTCCATATACCCGATGAACCGCGCGTCGGCCGAGGAGGTCCCGTCTCCGCCAACCCGGAGATCGCCCGGCAGAAGAACGGGGTCACCGCGCGACACATATCCATTGCCGACCGAAGCGCCGTCCAGGTACAGGAATACCCTGCCGTTGTTATAGGTGACGGCCACATGGTGATACGGCCCGGAGCCCATGCTTGCAGAAGTGGACAGAATCTCGATTCCCTTGCAGGTCAGGCGCAAGCGGGGAATGACCGTGCCGCTCGGATCAAAGTCCAGTGCCAGAGGCGACGCCACCGTTGTGCCCCACATAGCCCCCGGGCTGCTGAAGACCCGGGCATATCCGCCGGTCGCGGAGTTGACCATCGCTGCAAGCGTGAAGTTGCCCCCCGGATTCGAGGTTCCCGGAACAGTCAGCGTGTTTGATGCCGACGTGTCATAACCAAAGGCGGCGGAGTGATTCCCGAACGCCGCGAAGGCTGGATCGGTACTGATGCTCACGTCGCCCTGGAAGGTCGGATTCTGGGCACCGTCGGCAATGGACTTGTCGTGAGCCGTCTGGCCGGTGTCACGCTCGAAATCGTAGAGGACAGTCCATGTGGGTGCGGCCGCTTCCGCCCACACCTGTACGGCCTCCCCGGCGTTGAATGAATAGAGCGAGGCATCCTGCAGGATGAACCGCAGGCGAATGGGGTTGACGGCGGCGGGCAGTGATGTTTGTGCTCCCCACGTCACCACCTGATCGACGTGGTCGCCCTGAATGGCATCACAGTCGGCCGCACTGTAGCCGGGCACCACGGCGCCGCTCGCGTTGAGGACCTCCACTTTGAACGATCCGCCGGTGGCCACCGAGCAGTTTACGTGGAGCTGGCCGCTCGCGCCGTTGATGCGCTTTGTCGTGATCGTGCCGGTCGCGGCGCCTGCGTCCAGAGAGGCGAAGCCGTCTTTGCGGAGCGTTGCCATGCCGATAGCCGCATGCCAGGCGGCCTCCTGCGCATGAGTCGAATCGAATCCACCGTAATACAGGCGCAGCGTATCGCCCTCGACCAGCGGCTGGATCGCGGTGAAAACCATCCCGTCATCCCAGGCCCCACTGGGCCCAAGCGGCAGAATCGGTGTGCGATCGCCTTCCTGTCGCTGCCAGTTCGTACCGTCATGGCTGGTGACGATTTCGATAAAGATGGGGCCGTCGTCGGCGCCACTCACCTGTCCGGTGACCCGGAAGACCCAGAGGAATCCGATGTACATCGACTCGTAAGCGAAGCCGCACATTCCGTAGAACTGTGTGTTCTGGGCCGCGCCTGAAGGCACCCAGCGGTCGTCCCAGGAGTCCGGGGCGAGAATCAGGTTCGTGCCCGACGGCCAGTCGTCGAAGTTGCTCGTCGACCAGATACCGGTGGACCTGCGCGAGATGCCGTTCACCGTGGCGAACACCTTGGGAAAGCCCATGTACCTCTGCTTGAGCGGGTCCCAGGCAAAGGTGCAATGGTCGCTGGCGGCCGGGCAGCGCGAATCCGGATCCTCGGTCCAATGCAGCCCGTCCACCGAATACGCGCCGGAGAAAACGCTCCAGGGGCCGCCGCGCATGAGTTTGTAGGGCCGCTGAATGCCTGCGTCCCAGGGTGTGTGCATGACCGACGGACAGTTCCCCGGCCGAATGAACAGGTTGTTGGCCTTCGAGCCGTTGAAAGAGATGATTCCGAGTTCGGGTTTGGTCCAGGTGATGCCGTCGACACTGGTCGCATAATTGGCGTTGACCCGATCGGCGACCGGGAGGCTGATATTGAGCGAGTGGTACCACATCCGATATCCAGGACCGGATTCGTTTGGAAGCACGGTGCCGTAAATGTAGATGTTGTTGCCTTCCCACGGCCTGTCCGGGACGATCACCGGGTTGCCCGCGTACTTCTGAAACGAATGATATGTCCGTGTGACGCCGGCCTTGGACGCCACCGCGTGATCGTCCACGAAGAGGTGCCAGGGTCCGGTAAGGTCGCTCAACCCAACCGTAGCTACCGCTTGTCTCTGGCTGAGCGCCAGCAGCAATGCGCACGCCAGCGCGATAACAGTTCTCGTTCCTGAGGCGGAGGTGCCAGTGATCGGCGGTCCGAGATCGGCCATGCGCCCCCCCCTGCGTGATGAGACGGCTATGTCTATTGTACAGTCTCTCGTCCCTTCGCCCCAACAGTCTTCATCCCATTCTGCGGGAGCACCGTTGCGATGGTGCAGAGAAGCGATTACGGTGGAAACCGAGAGTGGGTCTCGAAGGTACTGAGGGCTGTACTTTCATTGCACTCGGAGGGCTTCCTCTTTGCCAGCCTGCTCATCAATGTCAGAAGTCAGATCGCCAGCCGAGCGGGACCCATAGAGGAACTTACCTTATGTCAACAGCAGACGAAAGTTCCAGAATTCACCCCGAGACGCTGGCGGTGCCCCCCGGAGTTGCTCTCACGCAGATGGCGATCGGCCATTACGTTTCTCGGGCGCTCTACCTGGCGGCGAAACTGGGGGTCGCCGATCTGCTGAAAGAGGGTCCGTGTGCCGGGCGCGACCTGGCTGCCGCGACGCAAACGCACGCGCCGTCACTGACTCGCGTGATGCGGCTGCTGGCAAGCATCGGCGTCTTCGAGGAGCAGCGCGACGGCGCGTTTGGGCTGGGCCCGCTGGGAGAACTGCTGCGTAAGCGCCAGACCAATCCAGGTCCGCCGTGGGGTGGGCGGTCCGGTTGCGCGTGACGGTGATGATGGTGTAGGGCTCAGGCTGCGGCCGGGGCGCCGGGGATGGCCGGGGCGGCGAAGTGTTTCTTCCATTCCCGGGGAATCAGCTCGTGCATGCGATCGGGCGGATGGGCCTGGATTCGCTTGAGCAGGTCGCGCAGGTAGGCGAAGGGATCGACGCCGGCCAGCTTGCAGGACACGACTATGCTGAACAGGATCGCGGCGCTGCGGGCCCCCTGGTCGCTGCCTGCGAACAGCCAGGCCTTGCGGCCAAGAACCAGTTGCTTGATCTGCCGTTCCGAATGGTTGTTGTCTATGCTCAAGAAGGCGGCTTCGGTGTAGCGGTTGAGCGCCTTCCAGTTCTTCAGCGTGTAGCTGATGGCCTTGCCCAAGGGGCTCTTGGGCAGGACCTGTACAGAGAGCTCATCGAGGTAGCGCCGCAGTTGTGCCAGCCGCCGCCGGCTGAACCGCTGCCGCCAGGCGAGCCGCTGCTCCGGGGATAACTTCAGAGCCTTGGCTCGCGACTCCACCGCGTACAGCCGCCCGATCAGAGCCAGGATGCGCTGGGCCTGCGTCGGGTAGTACGCCAGGGTATCGAAGAACTTCCGCCGGGCATGGGACCAGCAGGCCACTTCCCAGATCAGGCCGGGGGCGTAGATTCCGTCGTAACCGCTGAACGCATCCGCCTGCAGGTAGCCGCGATAATCCTTGAGGAACGAGGCCGGCCCGTCACGCTTATGGGAGTCGGTGTAGTCGAAGACCACGTCGTCGAACTCGCTGATGTACACCCACAGGTACCCGCGGCGCGAGCCCACCGGCTCGGCGCTGGGGTCCAGCACGGTGAGGGGCGTATCATCGGTGTGCACCTTGCGGGATGAGACCACCATCCGCTTGAGGGCCTCAACCACCGGCGCGGCCAGAC
>CAZQEN010000134.1:0-1700 GCA_964591605.1 uncultured Planctomycetales bacterium | reverse complement strand
ACGTGGCTGACCCACTCGCACAGCGTGGAGCGGGAGAACTCCAGCCCCGCGCGCCGATAGCGCTCCTGCAGCCGGTACAGGGGCAGGTGCTCGGAGTACTTGCTGGCCACCAGGTCGGCCAGGACGCCCGGCCCGGGGATGCCCTTGTCCATCGGGCGCGGCGGCAGCGGCGCCTGGCTGACCGATCCTTGGCAGTGCGGGCAGGCGTACTTGTGGCGGACGTAGCGGTTCACGAAGAACCTGGCCGGGATCATTTCCAGTTCTTCGGTCACATCCGTACCGAAGGCGGTCTTGGGCTGGCCGCAGGACGGGCAGGCCAATTCGTTCTCGTCGGGATGGATGTCGTGAACGCAGCGCATCAGCTGCGCGGGGAGCGGCCGGCGGCCGCGATGGCGCTTCCGCCGCCGTGGGGCCGGCTCGTCCTCTTCCTCAGAGGCTGGCGGCTCAGACGTGGTCTCCTCGTCGGTGGATGCCGGGCGCTCGTCCGGCGGCTCCAGGGGCTCAATGCGCCCGAACAGCGCTCCCTGGTTTGGATCCTCGGACGCGAGCTTCTCGCTCCGCCGCCCGAACAGCATCCGCTGCAGGCAGGCCACCTGGTGCTGCAGGGCGATCACCAGGGCCTGCAGCTCGGCCACGCTGGTGGGCAGCGGATCGGGCAAGCCCTGCGCGGCTTGTGCCGGCCGGGTCTTCTCGTGCTGGCTGGGTTGGTGAGGCCGCTGTTCCAAGGGAATGAGGTTCGCTGGGAGGAACGATTCAAAGTCATCCGTAACTTCGATGCTTGCTTATACCCCCTCCCGGATCAGATCGCAAGAGAAATCTTCCAGAAATCGAAGGAATTTGAGGGAATTCTGGCGCCGCGAAGCCTTCACACGCTGCCCCGCGGCACGAAACGCGGACGCCGCCGGGCCCCGGCCAGCTCGATGCCTTCCAGGATCAAGGCCAGTTCGGCCGACTCGATCTCGGCCCGCGCCGATCCCGCCCCCTCGAAGGCCGAGAGCCGGAACGTGCCCTTTTTCAATCGCTTGTAACTCGATCCTGAATGCAAATTCTCCCCTCGCATCGGCGCACCTTGTGCGGGTGACTCATCCGTTCCATCCCTTCAGCGGACGACAGTTCGTCTGTGTGGGCGAGCGGTATAACCGCTACGGCAGACGGCTTCTGCTGCAGATTGAAGATCAGATCGTGTGCTCGGTTCCCCCGCAGTGGACGGACCTTGTTGCCCCGGATTCGGAGATCGTCATGGGCGAGCGGCGAGCACTCTTCCGGCTGTCGGACCTGGTAGAACTCGCTCGGCTGGTAGCACGGCTCGGCCGGCATGATCTGGTGGAGAGGTCAGATGGCGTGTAAGGCGAATGGTGCCGCATGTGTAAAGGTGAATATGCCGCATACGCTTGGATTGGGGTTGCGGCAAGGCGAGCATTCTAGCGTATTCTATCAGAGAATAGGACCAGAGCGATTTACAGAGACCCTTGACAACCTCCCATTGTGCGGCATAATTATGTATACAGACGACCTGCAGCCTTTGGGAGCTCACGATGCCAAGCAAGCACGACCGCAAGCCGTCGAAAGGCGACGTCCTTCGCGAAGAGGGCACGCTCAATCCGGCGGCCGAAAAGGTCCTCGATCCGAAGTTCCAGCAGAGCGAATTCTTCGATCCGCGGGACGTCACCGATCCGGGCTGGCAGAACGCATGACGTTTG
>CAZQEN010000133.1:0-18626 GCA_964591605.1 uncultured Planctomycetales bacterium | reverse complement strand
GTCGCCGACGCCATCGCCCACAACGTCCTCATCATCCCCGGCTCGGTCTTCTCTGACCGCACCACCCACTTCCGCCTCAGCTACGCCACCACCGACGCCAAACTCGAAGCCGGCTGCGCCATCCACCGCCAACTCGCACCATAGCCCCCCCCCCCCCAGATCCCGAAGCGCAGGCGAGGGCTTCGGCAGGCAGCCCGTTAAGGACCGACAGCGCCCCCCGCCTTTGCCCGGAAGGCGGGTATAATCATGAGGACATGATCAGCCGGCGGGCACGAGGGAAGGCTGACGGAGGCCTTCAGGACAGCTCACGAGGGAAACTGCGATGCCCATGCACGACTGGACACGCGTCTCGGCCGGGACATTTCACGCTTTTCACAACGCCTGGATCACACACCTGCAGGAGCGGCTCAACGCCGGCCTTCTTCCGCCGCCCTACTATGCCCTGGGCGAGCAGCGGGCCGGAGAAATCACGCCCGATGTGCTCGCGTTGCGCTCCGGGAGCGACCAGGCCGCCGAAGACGAGCGGCAGGCGATCAGCGGCGGCCCGGGCAGCGGAGTTCTCGCCGTGACCGAGGCCCCCCCGCACGTTCAGCTCGCGCAGGAGGCGATGGACGACCTGGCGTTCTATCTGGCCCGGCAACGCACGATTGTCATCCGTCATGCATCCGGCGACCGCGTGGTGGCGCTGATCGAGATCGTTTCGCCCGCAAACAAGCACACCCGGCAGACCCTCGAACAGTTCGCCGACAAAACCATCGCCTCGCTGCACGAGGGAATCCACGTGCTCCTCATCGACCCGTTCCCGCCCACACCGGATGACCCCGACGGCATTCACGGTTACATCTGGCATCGACTGCTGGCGGGCACATATCACGCGCCGGATGCCGGCCCGCTCACGCTCGTCTCCTACTCCGCCGGCCGACCGCTCCGGGCGTACGTCGAGCGACTGCGCCCGACCGATGCACTGACCGCCATGCCCCTGTTTCTGAATCCCACCCATTACATCTACGCCCCACTCGAGGAGACCTGCGAGCGGGCCTGGTCCGGCGTGCCGCAACGCTGGAAACGCGTGATCGAAGACGCTCCAGCATGACGCGTCCACCGGCCTGCACCGCGGTCAGTCGTCCGCCCGGATGCCGGTGCCCTCGGAGAGGGCGGTGAACTGGCGGGAGCCGATGGCGGTGCCGGGGGCGCCTTCCGGCCAGAGCGAGACGCCGACGTTGAAGTCTTCCTCGATGTTGTTGAGACCGAAGGTCAGACCGGCGTTGAAGCGCGGGAACTTGCGGATCACCGCCAGGTCAAGCTGCTCGAGCTCGCCGCGGTCGAGATCGTAGTAGGCCCGCAGGCCGACGGTGTGCTTCTCGTTGAGCAGATAGTTGAAGCCGCCGCCGATCAGGTGGGAGTCCGTCGGGCCGATGTACCGGTAGCCGGCAAAGTAGGAGGAACGCGGCGTACGCTCCACCGCGTACGAGATGTTGAACAGGTCGAGGCTCCCGTCGTTGAGGTCGACGTTGGCATCGGAGAGTACCGCGGTGGTGTCGCTGATGCGGTACATGTAGTCGGCCTTGATGTGATTGCGGGCGATGCTGTCCTCGGGACGGCTGTCGTAGTACCGGCCGATGGGCAGCGTGTGGTAATGGCTCCAGAAGAGCGGCTGCCTGGGCTGATTGCCGAAGAGGTTGAGCTCGAGGTCGAACTTCATCCAGTCCACGTTCCGCCACTGCCCCGGACCGCCGCGCTTGGTCTGCCAGCTGTTGCGCAGGGCCACGGACGTGCCGTAGAAGTCGTTGATGTTCTCGACGTACTGGTCGAACGGGTACAGATCGCGGCTGTCGGTGTTCGTCGCGCTCATCCAGGCGGTGGCCTGCGGGCGGATGACGTGGCGGACGCCGTTCACGTCCAACACGCGCGACTCGGCGTCCGGAAAGACCCGCCAGAACTGCGTGCCGAGGCGTCCGCCGATCATGCCGAACTGCCGGTCCAGGCCGCCCTCCAGCGGGCTGTCATCCCAGACGCTCGACCGCCCCATCGCGAAGGGCACGAGGTTCACGTCGCCCAGTTTGATCGGGACGTCGATCTCGTTGCGGGTATCGCCCCGGAAGACGACGCGCGAGCGGTAGCCGTCGGTTCCCTTGTCATAGACCAGGCGGTCGTCGGGCCGGTAGCGGACCAGTCCGATGCGCGAATCGTTGTAGAAGTTGGCAATCCCGCCCAGCAGCGGCTCCCCGATCCAGTTGAAGCCCGCATCGGGCAGGTGCTCGGTCTGCGTCAGGAAGTCGATGACGCGCCACTGGGCCAGGGTGGTGATCGCCCAGTTGTCCTGCTGCTTCTTGAGATAGAGCAGCGTCTCCTGCTCCTTCTGCGTCTCGAACTCCCGGCGGAAGTACTCCTCGAGGAAGTTGGGATCGCTGATCCAGGAGGCCTCGACGGTGAGCTCGATCTTGCCGGGCAGGAACTGGCGATGCCGGATGGTCAGCCGGCCGCGGTTCTCGGTGTCGGGCGGCCCCCCGCGGTACGGGCCGAGATTGTCGCTGCCCTGGTCGTGGATGTAGTACCCGCGGAACATGCCGTAGTAGTCCGGCTGCTCATAGTTCAGGTCGATCCCGACTCCCGGCCCTCGCTCGCTGAAGTAGTCGAGCCGCAGGATGCCGTCCACGCCCTTGGGTTTCTCCATCCCCAGCAGGCTGAACAGATACCACTTGGACTCGAACGTAGCGCCGAAGTCGTCGCTGTAGGCGAACCGGACGCTCTGGACGAGATTCTGGGCCTGCTGCAGATCACCCTGGGAATAGGGCCAGTAGGCGATAGGAACACCGTCAACGTTCAGGGTGGCGTCGTAAGCCCGGTACCGTCCGGACAGCAGGCCCGTGACCCGGCCGGACGGATCGCGCGGCGTCGTATCGGTCAGGAAGATCCGCTCGGCCCCCAGACTCACGTGAGGGGTGTGGAACTCGCTGGCGCTCACATTCGCCTCGCGGGCGAAGAACTCGGCGGTCGAAAGCTGCCGCACCTCCCGGGCCCGGACGTACAGGGGGACCTCACGCTCGGGCAGAACCGTCCGCATGACCGCATCCAGCATGAGGGCACGATCGTTCTCGAAGTCGTAGTAGATCTCGGAGGCCCGGATCATACGCTCACCGCGGGTCAGCACGACGCTTCCACGCAGATACGCGCCGGTGACCTGCCCTTCGAGCGTACCGCCGCCAAAGGAGGCCGATTCAGCCGCCTGGGGACGGGGACCCGCCTCCGTCGGGAAAGGCTGGGTCGCTGCCCCATTCTTGGGACGCTGCTGCGTCACCGGCTCCGGCCGCTGAGCCACAAAGAGGACGGCGGCATCCGCACGAATCTCAAGGAACTCTCCGGGGTCATCGGTGCCCTGGGAGACGTAGACATCACCGATCGCAGTGATGATTCCCTGCAGTTCGTTGTAGACCTGCTCCCGAGCGGTGTGCTGTACCAGCGGGCGCGGTTTGGGTCTGGGCCGGAGAGCCTGGCCGGGAACCGTAGTCCGGAGCCCGTCCGGGGGCCGGGCGGGTGCCTGGGCGCCGAGGGAGGTACGCACCTTCGCAGCTTCCTGGTAGAGCGGGGTGTCTTGTGCCGCCCGGCCGGTGTGAACATCCGCCTCAATCACCGGCGGCAGAAGGCTGCTGAAAGTGACAAACAGGGCCGGGCCGGTGGTCATGGTTCCGGCGTTTTCTCGAACTTCCGCCTCTTGATACAGGTATGCTTCAAAAAAGTAATATAACGTGCTCCGCCAGAGGCTTTTCCGCATCCAGATGACGGCTTCCCGGCTTCTGAGCCGCCGCTGACCCAAATGGAGGGAAAAATCGCCGTAGTACTGGATGACCTGACTGCCATCCGTCTGTTCCCAGACATGGGCGTACTGACCGGAGCACTCCGGCTGATTTTGGCTGATTCCAGCGGGTAAAAGGGGGGTCGTGGCGAGTGGATCGTCCACAGGGACCAGCGCGGGGACCGGGGAGGCCGGCCAAGCCATGCCGGCCAGGAGAAACACCGCTCCGGGAGCAGCCAGCCGAGCAATCCTTCGCAAGGCACGGGCCTTTCAGCCATGGGCGCAGGAGGGGAGGGCCTGGTCAAACTCGCCAGAAACGGCCCCTTCCCACGGTTGGGGGAGGATTATATGGGGGGTCCGGGGCGAGTCAATCGCAGAAAGTAGTGGACAACGGAGACACAGTCTTCCATAATGGGGCAATGGGCCGTGCTCGATTCGCGCTGGGTAGTGCACGGAACCGGGAACTCACAGGTGGCCGCCAGCCATGGCGGCAGGGATCCCAAGGCGCTGGGAACCGAACGTTGCGCCTCGAACGGCCGGCTGAACGGCCGGCGCGAGGCGCCTCCGCCTGTTGTCCCGCAACCGATCTCCGGATGAGATGGGCATGATCGGCGCGAAACGGGTTCGGCGGTTTACATCTGGTTTCAGGTGGGCTTGCCTCTCGATGACACTCGAGGGCAAGGACAAGAGGAGAGCAAGTCATGGAGAAACCGAAACGATCGTATTACCTGCCCGGCAAACTGGTGGCCGCATTCGACAAGGAATGCGCCAAGTCGGGCTATGTGAAGGAGAAAGTCGTGGCCGCCGCGATGCTGGCGTTCCTCGACAGCAATCCGGAAGCACGAAGCAAGATGTTCGAAAAGCTCGACGGGTTCCTCCGCGCCAAGAAGTAACCCTGACAGTCAAATGAGCCCGTCGGGCGTGGCAGGCCGCTCACCTTTTCCCACCGGGTGAGCTTCCGGCTTCCGACGGCGGGCGAGAACAGAGAAGGCGATCCGGTCCAGTCGGGACCGGATCGCCTTTGTTCATTTTCAGGTCGCCGGAGCTGCACCCCGGCACGGATCACGGGCTGATCTGCAGAAACACGGTTTGTGAACCCAGCCGCAGGTTCCGCACCTTGATCCGGACGCCCTGGGCCAGCGCTTCCTTGCTCAGGGTCTTACGCAGCTCACTGACGGATTTGACCGGCCGTCCCTGCACACTGACGATGAGGTCGCCGGGGCCGATCCGCAGGGCCGCCGCCTCGCCCACCGGGTCCACCTTGGTCACCACCAGCATCCCTTCGGTATCGGGTTCGTCGGTCCAGCCATACCGTCGGGCGGTCGCCTCGGTGAGGGGCTCGACTGTGATGCCGATCGAATCGATGGTGGCCGATTCGGTCTCCTCTTCCTCTTCGTCGCGCTGCCCCCGGCCGCGA
The DNA here is from genome assembly GCA_964591605.1 of uncultured Planctomycetales bacterium. Lineage (GTDB taxonomy): Bacteria > Planctomycetota > Phycisphaerae > UBA1845 > PWPN01 > CAYLLT01. The sequence continues at coordinate 13,416 of CAZQEN010000133.1, read as the reverse complement.
TCGCGCCCCCGCCCCTCGGCCTGAGCGAAGAAATTCTTGGGCTGTCGCTCGATCGTCACGGGAATCGTGATCTCCTTCCCGTCGCGCCAGATCAGCAGATTGACCTTCTGACCCGGTTCCGTGTTGGCGACCAGATTCTGCAGTTCGGTGCCGGATTTCACCGAACGGCCGGCGTATTCCAGAATCACGTCGTCCACCTTGAGGCCGGCCTTCTGGGCAGGGGTCTGCGAGATACCCGGGATCTTAGCGAAGTCTTCGATCAGCACGCCCGTCCGCCCCTCAGGCAGGCCGAAGGTCTTCTCAAAGCCCGGTTCAAACGCGTCAAAGCCCTTGATCTGGACGCCCAGATAGCCGCGAACGACCTCCTCGCCTTTTTCGAGGTACTTGAGCACGTCTTTGGCCATGTTGGAGGGAATGGCGAAGCCCACGCCCATGTACCCGGCAACGAGGCCGTTCGTGGCGATGGCCGTGTTGATGCCGATGACCTCACCCCGCATGTTGACGAGCGGTCCACCGCTGTTGCCGGGGTTGATGGCGGCGTCCGTCTGCAGGAAGTTGCCGTAACGGGCGATGTCGAGGTTGCTGCGTCCCGTGGCGGAAATGATCCCCTGGGTGACGGTCTGTTCGAGGCCGAACGGCGCGCCGACCGCAATCACCCAGTCGCCGACATCCATCTGCGTACTGTCACCCAGCGGAGCTGCATGGAGGCGGTCGGCCTTGATTTGCACGAGCGCCAGGTCGGTTTTCGAGTCAGTGCCCAGCACCTTGCCCTCCAGGCGGCGCCCGTCGGGCAGTGTGACGTCGATGCGGGTTTTTGCGTCTTCATCCTCGGACACGACGTGATAATTGGTCAGGACGTACCCCCGCTCGGCATCGATGATGACGCCGCTGCCGCTGGACTGGTGGGTGGGGGGCGACGGCATTTCGAATTCACGATCGCCAAAACCCTCGAAGAACGGCCGAAGCGGCTCGGGAATGTCTCGCGGATCGATGTTGGGCTGACGCCGGCGCGAGTTGGAAGAGGCTTTCGCGGCACTGGTCGTCCGGATGGTCACCACAGCCGGCTTGACCTGCCGGGCCACGCTGCGGAAGAGGTCGGAGAGGCCCTCGACCTTGGCCAGTTGCTCCTGGCTGGCCTCGCGTTTGCCTTTCTCCACCGCATAGGCGACCCGCCCGATGATGTCCTGATGAAACGCGACTCCGACCGCGGCCAGTGTGACCAGCAGCAGGCCGAGTCGAAAACGTCTTGAATGATGAGCAGTCATGTCAGCTCTCCTCGTGTTCTCGCATGGATCATAGCCGGCGATCCGGCAGCCCGAACAAAAAGCTTATTCCGGGTATATGGACGCCTGTCGGGCCAGAATCCTGTCAAGGTCGGCTTGAGACGGATTACCGTCCGCCATCAGGAGGACCCCAAGTTCCCTATTCTACGCCCTCCGGCGCCGGCGTGTTTGGAGGACGGCGAGCAAGGCCAGGCACGACCATCCCAGGCCGCTGCAAACCGCCCCTACCCGCAAACCGGGGCTGAAATACACGAACTCCACCGCATGCGAGCCGGGGGGCAGCCAGACGCCCTGCGTCACTGCGTTTACACGATGAAGCCTCGCCGGCCTGCCGTCAACCCGTGCCCGCCAGCCCGGATTCCAGGATTCGTTCAGCACGATCCATTGATCGGAAGATGAAGTGACCTCGACGCGGATCTCGTTGGGTCCGAACCGAGAATGTCTCAGCCGAGCGGGCGGCAGCAGGTTCCGGGCCTCCGTCACCCCCTCGACGGCCGCCACGCCGGCGGGGGCGGTACCTGCCGGCCCGAGGAGCCATTCCACGGCCTCGGCCAGGTCGCGGGCCGCTTCGATCCGGGAGGGGGTCCACACCAGCCCGTTCGCTTCGCTCAGCTCGAAGAGCGTCAGACCTCCGGGAAGCTCATCCAGGCGCGCGAACGGCTCGCGGGATTGGGCCGAGCTGCGGTGCTCACCGGGCGGGCGGACCGCGGCCACCTGTGCAAACCGGACGCGGCCGGCGGAGAGCGCCTGGCCGAACTCGGATTTGACCCGCACCAGCGCCAAGCCCGGCGCGGCGCGGCAGAGAAACAGGAACCGCATCCGGCGAGGCCCGCACGAGAGGTCGGCCGGCTCAACGGTGTGTGTCCGGGCGTGGTGCTGGTGGTGGTCGAGACCCTCGAGCGCCACGAACCAGCGGCTGGCCGAGGCGGGAACAGGGGCGGCGTCGAGCTCGATCTGGTAAATGCCGGGCGAGTCGATGCGGACCGGGCAAAGCAACCCTTCATCCGAACCCACCGGCCGCATTTCCTGCGTGCCGGCAATCTCCTGCCACTGAGGCTCGGCAATGGGCGGGGCCAGGGCGGCCGAGAGGAACTCCCGCTCCTCCGGCGACCGGACGGCGAAAAACCGCACCCCCAGGCGACGCAGGAGCGCAGGTCTGCGGAGAAGTGAGAGGATCTCCTCGCTGGATCCCCACGGCATAAAGGCCAGCAACAGCCTCTGAGCGATATCGCCGAGCGGGCCGTACCCGTTGAGCGTGGGAAGATGATGAAGCATGTTGGTCTGAGGCCAGAGGATCTCGATCGGCCTTTGGTAACTCGCGTTGAACCGGGGCACGAGCAGGCGATGCCCCGCGTCAGGGCCGCGGGCTTGAATCGTCCGGGCCAGCGGGGGCGGTTCAAGCACCTCCCGCGCGGTGTAGCCACGGGTATCGACCGCGACGAACGGAGCCACCCAGGCCAGATCGGCCAGCAGGACGAGCCCGACCGGTGCGAATCGCCGCAACGAGGGCCGCCGGCTCCAGTAGACCAGTGCGGCGATCGTGATCGCCGCCTGCAGCAGCGGAATGAGAATCGCCGGATTCAGACTCCAGACGGCGCGGCGCATCCCGTCGAGAAACGCGCGCACCTGCTCCCTGGACAGAAGCCTGCCACCCACCCGGGAAAGCAAGGCGGCCAGATGCATCAACAGGAGAGCGATGGCGATCAGCGCCGGGAGCACACGCGTCGCCGAATACCGGATCCAGCGGCGGGCACGCTCACCCAGAGTTCCCCCTCGGGCGATCGCATCGACGACCAGGGCGGCCAGCACCGGCATTCCCACGGACCAGACCAGGATCCAGCGCGCAGGCACCCGCAGGTTGCGGTAGACCGGGACATGGAAAAGCAGCTTGCTCAGCGGTGTCAGATGACCCAGGGCGATCAACAACGCCGCGAGGCACGCCGCCCACCAGAAAAGGACCTCGCGGTTCCACCCGGCCCGTCCTGCCTGCGGTTGGCCGGGCGCGCGAGCCAGGCCCAGCGAGGCGATGGTCAGGGCCAGAATCACGAGCGTCGCATACGGCCACTGCTCCGAGAGGTGCGAGACGCCCCACCACTCTCCCCAGACATCGGGCACGGCATTGCCATACAGCATCGGGAACAGGAACATGAACACCGACGCGGGCGTCCAACTGTTCTCGATGAACAGGTGATAGGCGGCGCTGCCGCGTCCACTGCCGGCGAACAGGTGCCAGGTGGGCAGCCACTGCACGGCCGCCAGAACCGCCCCCGACGCGGTCACCGCGAGCCAGGCCCACCCGATTCCCGGCCGCTGCGGGCGCAGCACGATCAGCACGTACGCCCCCACGAGTGCCGCCGTCATGATCGAAGGCTGGATGTGCTGGACGAGAAGCTGCAGCCCCCACAGTGCAGCCGCCAGCGGCACGTAGCATGACGATCGGCCCGCGATGGAGCTTTCACCTTTCGACGTTCGAGCTTCACCCGCATAGCGCTGCCATGAGAAGAGCATCCACGGAATCCAGGCTGTCGCCTGCAGGATGGTCAGGTGTTCACGATGGGAAATCAGGTAAGGGGAGAACTCAAAGGCGATGGCCCCCAGCAGCGCGGCGTGCCAGCACCGGCCCAGTGCCCGCAGGAAGCGGTACATCCCCCACCCGGCCAGCACGTAGTGAACCCAGATGTTGACCGAGTACGCCACCAGCGCGGGCAGCACCGCGAACAGCCAGGTGAACGGATACCACAGCCCAGCCTGGGGGTCGGCCGCCAGCGGCGCGCCCATGGCCACGTACGGGTTCCACATCGGCAGCCGTCCGGCCCGAAGCTCCTGGCCGATGTACGCCCGGACAGGCAGGTAATAGATCAGATCGTCCAGCCCGGTCGCGAGCCCGCCCGCCCGCCAGACGTTGATGAACATGAGGGCCGGCAGCGCCGCGATCAGGAACGCCGTCAGCCAACGCCGTCGGGGCGGGGGGACGGCATCCTCTCCCGACTGTTCCGCCAGAAGTGCATTCTGCGGCCCGTGCCGCAGGGCGTCCGAGTCCACTGGTCCCGGCTGTTCCATACGCGCGCATGTTCCGATGCCTCGACGGGGGCGTCAAGCGGCACTGACCGCTGCGAAACGCCGCTTTTCCACGAAACCCGGTCCCTCCGTCCGAACCGGGGCCTGCGCCGAACGTAGAGTAACCAGGAATCCGGGAGAGCATGTGTGCCATTCTCCGCCCTGGCCTGGCTGATTGCCCTGTTCGATCTGGTCCTGTTTCTCGTGGTCGCGCTGGCGGGCAGGAGACGCAGCGACTGTGAGTCCGGTGTGAGGATTCTGGGCCTGCGCGCATGGGTCCAGGGCTTCACCGTGCTCGGGCTGAGCGGCGCGGCCAAGCTCCTGCTGATCGCTGTCGGCCGGGTACACCCGTTCGGATTGATCCGGCTCCTCTATCTGGACAGCGTCGTCGTGCTGCCCATCGCTGCTTTCGTGCTCCTGGCGGTTCATCGGCGAACCTCGAGGCGCATCACGCGGCCGGCGCGGATCGCTGCGTATCTCATGCTCGGCGGGGCGCCGGTCGGCATGTACGCCAGCTTCATTGAGCCCTATCGCACGCAGCTTGAAACACCTGTTTTTGCCGTCTCGACAAGCCGGCAAGGGCATGAGCCGGTCAGACTCGGCATCCTCGCCGACATCCAGACCGATGAGATCACGGCGCACGAGGTGGACGCGATCGAGCGGCTCATGTCGATGCAGCCGGACCTGGTTCTCATGCCTGGCGACCTGTGGCAGGGAACGCAGGCCGATCTGAAGGTGCATTTCTCCGCACTCAAAGCACTGCTGAGAAGGCTGGACTGCCCCGGCGGCGTGTATTTCACGCCCGGCCACTGCGAGATGCACCGCGACGTGCGCCCGCTGCTGGAAGGCACACCGGTGCGGATTCTGGGCAACGAAATCATCCGCCTGCGGGTGCGAGACCGGCAGATCACCCTGGGCGGAGCGGACGTGTTTTACTCGCCGCAGGCGATGGCCATCCTTCGCTCGCTCGAGCAGGCCCCGGGCGATGATGACATCCGCATCCTGGTCAGCCACGTGCCGGACTACGTCCTCCGGATGCAGCCGTCTTCCCGGATCGACCTTTTGGTCTGCGGCCACACGCACGGCGGACAGATCGTTGCGCCGTTCTTCGGGCCCCTGGCCAAATCGAGCCGGGTACCGCGCGCCATTGCCGCCGGCGGCCTGCACGAGCTCGACGGCCGCCACCTCTACCTGAGCCGCGGCCTGGGCTGCGAACGCGGCCCGGCCCCTCGCATCCGCTTCCTGTGTCCGCCGGAGGTGACCCTGCTGACATTGCGATAGCCGCCCGGGACGGATGCGTGAGACCTTGGACGGGCGGGCGGAGCGGCCCCTGGTGTTGTCCCAAGGCATCGGGATCCTCCCGGCGCGCCGGGACACGTGCAGGCGGGACGCCTGCACCACAATCGCCCCGGCCCGCGGATCGTGTCAGGGAGCCGCCCGCCACCCCGCTCAATTGTCCAGGGCGCCCTGGTTGATCCAGTCGCGGACCAGGCCCAGCTCCGTCGAGCTGAGCCGGGAGCCGAACAGCGGCATCGTCGATCCCACCGGCGGATTGTTCGAGCTCACCTTGAGCCACAGCAGGCTTGACTCGGCATCACCGGGCTCCACCAGCGTCAGGTCCGGGCGCTGGCTGCTCGGCTGATTCACGAGTGAGGTAAACGCATCGCCCGGCGTGAGCACCATGCGGATGCCCACGATCGTGTTCGTGGGGAAACCCGGGCTGTGGCACGAGGTGCACCGGGCATTGAAGATCGGCTGGATGTCGCGGCTCAGGGAGACCGTGCCCTGCGACGGCGGCGCCGGGGTGTTCACGCTCTCCGGACATCCGTACAGCGCCGTCGCCATCACCGAGATGCCGATGACGCGGCCCCACCGAAGCTCCCGTGACCGAAATCCAAGTAAACGCATCACAGACTCCTTTTTGCCTGCAAAATGGATGCTGACTGTTTCGTTTCCAACCCGATCGCTCACATTCAGGGCGCCGCGACGATCCGATAGACCTGTCCGGTCTGGCCCGACGGTGCCAGGTTCGCCGTGGTGAGCACGTACACTTCTCCATCCTCATCCTGTCCCATACCCAGGACGAACCGTTCAATGCGTCCGCCGGACCGACCCGCAACCTCGAGCTCGCGTCGCTCCCACGTGCCGTCGGGCATCTCCCGGGCCGCAAAGATCGAGCCATCGGCGGCGCCGAAGCTGGTGCTGAAATCTCCGAAGATGTACTCCCCGGCCAATCCGGAGATGGCGCTGCCGCGGTACACGAATCCGCCGATCACCGCGATGCCCACCGGCCGGCCGTCGGCCTGGGCATGCGGATATTCGATGATGGGGTCGACCAGCGGCTCTCCGCCCCGGCCGGTGGCGGGGCATTGGCCGGGCGGTGCGGTGGGGTTCTGCGGGTCGAAACAGTGGAAGCCCTCGCGGATGCGCCACCCGTAATTGCCGCCGCGCTGCACGATGCTGACCTCCTCAAAGAGCTCCTGGCCAGCGTCGGCGGTGAACAACCGGCGCGCCCCGCCCGGGTCAAAGGAGAACCGCCACGGATTGCGGAAGCCAAGGGCCCAGATCTCCGACCGGGCCCCCGCGGTGTTGACGAACGGGTTGTCAGGCGGAACGGCGTAGGGCAGGCCGCCGTCCACGTCGATCCGCAGGATCTTGCCCAGCAGCGTGCCGAGGTCCTGGCCGTTGCCGATGTCCGGATTGTGGCCGAAATCCGTATCATCGGCCCCGCCGCCGTCGCCCAGGCTCACGTACAGAAAGCCGTCGGGGCCGAATGCGAGCTGCCCGCCGTTGTGGTTGAACTGCGGCTTGACCACTTCAAACAGAACACGCTCGCTGCCGGGGTCCGCCTGGTTGGGGTCGGCCGCCGAGACGCGGAACTCCGACAGGCGAACGCGCGAGTCAGCTTCCTGCGGATCGCCAGGTTGCCTGGGCGTGTTGTAATACGCATAAAACCGCCCGTTGCTGGCGTACTGAGGGTGGAACGCCAGACCCAGCAGCCCGCGCTCGTCGTAGATGAAGCCGCCGCCAAAGTCGATGCCGATCGGCGGCATCCGGTCGGCGACGTCCAGGAACGGGGCCGATTGAAGGGTGCCGTCGGAGTTCACGATGCGGATCAGGCCAACCTGGTCCACAATGAAGAGCCGCTGAGTTCCGTCGTCGGGGACGGCCATCGCCAGCGGCGACGTCAGACCCTCGGCAACGACCTGCAGCGCGATGCGGCTGGTCGGGGGGTCCTGCGTGTCCGGGGGCGTTTGCGGGGGCGTCTGGTTGCAGCCTGCAGACCACCCGACCATTGCGGCCGGCACGATCAGGCCGCAGAGCATCACTCTCACTCGTTGCATGATGTATCTCCCAAAGGCACGCGGATGCGCTGTCACCATCCAGCCTGATCCATCCGCACGGCCCGTGAGCTGGAGAAGGGCAACCCTCATGCCAGCAGGGGCCGTCCAGCCGGAGAATCGCCCTAAACCCATGCATCCCTGTGTCTTATAGCGCGTTTCGCGCCTGGCCGACCCGGTCACGACCACCAGAAGGTGCGAACTGGCTCACGATATGTTGAGACGCTGACAAAATCCTGGACAGACTCAGTTGGGTCGCCGGATCCCGAGCTTCTTCATGCGAGCGTGCAGGGTCGTCGCTTTCAATCCCAGGCTTTTGGCCGCTCCGTGCTCACCGGTGATGCGCCAGCCCGCGCGGTTCAGCGCCCGCAGGATGTGCTCCCGCTGCAATTCCTCGAGCGTCAGGACATGGTCCTCGGGCTCGCTCAACCGGGGGGCGGCCGGCCATTCGCCGAGTTCCAGGACCGGGCCGGGGCTGATGATGACCGCACGCTCCAGGACGTTCTGCAGCTCGCGCACGTTGCCGGGCCAGCCATATGCCTGCAGCGCCTTCATGGTGGGTCCCGGAATCGACTCGATCCGCTTGCCCATGTTCGTCGCGTGCTTCATGACGAAGTGACGCGCCAGAACGGGAATGTCCTCGGGACGCTCGCGAAGAGGCGGAATCTGGATGGGGAAGACATTGAGCCGGTAATACAGATCTGACCGGAATCTCTGGATGGCAACCGCTTCGTTCAGATCTCGATTGGTGGCGGCGATCACGCGGACATCGACCCGGATGGTCTGACTGCCGCCGAGCCGCTCCAGCTCTCCTTCCTGGAGGACGCGCAGCAGCTTGGCCTGCAGCTCCAGCGGCAGATCGCCCACCTCATCGAGAAAGAGGGTGCCCCCGTCGGCCATCTCGAATCTTCCGATCTTGCGGACCGTCGCGCCGGTGAAAGCGCCCTTTTCGTGGCCGAAGAGCTCGCTTTCGATCAGGCTGCCGGGCAGGGCGGCACAGTTGACGGCCACCAGCAGACGGTCGCGGCGCTGGCTTCTCCGGTGAACCGCCTTGGCCACCAGTTCCTTTCCGGTGCCCGTTTCGCCGGTCACCAGCACGGTCGAACCGGTGGCGGCGACCTGCTCGATCCGGGTGAGCAGGTGGCGGATGGCCGGAGACGTTCCGACGATCTCATCAGAGTCCAGTCCCGCCTGGATCTCGGACCGCAGGTAGACGTTCTCCGCCTGGAGTTTGCGCAGCTCATCCTGGGCCTGTTTTCGCTCATTGACGTCACGAAGGATGATCGTGTAGAGGGGCTGGCCGCCGGCCTCCGCCCGCGAAATGGTGGCTTCCACGGGGAACGCTTCGCCGCCTTGGCGCACCGCCTGCAGACCCTCCGGAGCCCACAGGTATCGCCGGCTCGCCCCTGGCCCCGGAAGGGTGCGCATGTATCGCGCCAGCAATCGGCGCAGCGCGGCAGGCGCGAAACGGTCGAATGATCCGCCGATCGCCTCGGCGGCCGGGCACCGGAACATCTCCTCGGCGGCCGCGTTGAACAACTGGATCACCCGCCTGCGATCCAGCGTGACGATCGCATCCATGGCCGATTCCAGGATGCGCGACAGGCGCTCCTCGCTCTCCCGCAGGGCCTGCTGGGTCCGCTTGACCTCGGTAATGTCCTGAACGCTCACGCTGACGGCCAGCACCTCGCCGCTTTCGGAGGTGAGCGGGCAGAAGCTGGCCAGCCCGACAAGGGTGGGCCGGGCCGGGGTGGAGACGTGCAGCTCCTGATCCAGGACCGGCTGGCGCGAGGCGATCACACGCTGAACGATCGGCTCCACGGCCGCGGCGACGTCGGGCAGAAGCTCTCCCAGCGAGCGGCCGATGTGGTCGGCCACGCTCAGACCGTCCATGGCGGCCAGGCGCTGGTTGATCCGCAGGATGCGCATATCGGGGCCATGCAGGGCCAGTCCGACCGGCGCGGTGGCGTACAGATGCTCGATCTCGGCCAGGCGCTCGCGGGCCCGGGCCTCGCTCTCCCGCAGGGCTTCTTCCGCCTGCCGCCTCAGCGTGACATCATGGACGAAGACCACAAAGCCCTCGACGGCGCCGCGATCATCGAGCTGCGGGAGCATCCGCGCGTTATGCCAGCGCTCACGTCCCCCCGGCAGCCGCAGCAGCGTTTCGTGGCTGGCGATCTGGCCGGCCAGTGCCTTTTCAGCGTGCGGACGGATCTCATCGTAAGCAGCCTTCCCCAGCAGGTCAGACAGATGTCGACCCAGGATCTGACCGCGCGGCAGCCCGAAGTTCTCCTCAAAGAACCGGTTGACGAAGCTGAAACGCTGCCGCGTGTCGATGAAGGCCACGTATGCCGCGAGTGAGTCGAGAATTTGCAGCAGGCGGCCGCCGGAAGGTGCGATCTCGGAGGGAGCGCCGGGGGAATCACACGGCACCTGCGCGGCCCTCGGCGGGGGCGCGGTCTGTCCATCCGCATCCACGATGCTGGGCTTCGGTCCGGGGGGGTCGGCCATGCCGGACATCTTACCCGATGCCGGCGGCCCACCGCCTGTCAGATTCAGGCGGAGTCCCAGGTCCGGCTTGGGGGCAGGCCGGGGGGTGCAGCCGCCAGCCGGCCCTCGCCCTGCCCGATTTGGCGTGTCAATGAACGGTCACCGGGCCGCTGATCCCTGCCAGGTCAAGCCCGGAATCAGACCGAGTGCGCCGGCTTGGGCAATGAGTCGGTGATGGTCTGCTGGTGCGACTGGTGGCCGTCGTAGGAGAAGAGAACCATCTCGTCGTCGATCTGGGCCTGGAGGTGGACGGGGCGGCCCCAGAGGGTCTGCAGGGCCTTGAGGGTCTCAACCGCATACTTGATCTGCAGGTCGGCGCCGTTGTATTTGTGCGCGAGGTAGAGCTCGCCGCGGTTGGCGTAGTTGCTGTCCACGATGTAGATGTACGGCCGGCCGTGGTTGCTCAGCGACAAAAGCAACTGCTTCTTGATCTTCTCGAAATCACGGTTGACCGCGACCATCCGGCCGGTGGAAGGATCGAACCGGTAGTGGAACAGTTTCTGGCGCTCGACGAACTCGGGCGTCAGGAACTCGTCGATGAACGTCACATCGTTATAGATCCGCCGAACCTGGAAGATCTTTTCTCGCCCGGACGATTCCTTGCCCTTCACGCGGGCCGGACGGGGCTTGTCCCTGCCCCAGTTACGCTTGACCTCGACGTCCTCGATCTCCTCCCACTCCTTGCCGTACTGGCCCAGGTCCCAGCGGCGCTCGATGTCGCGCAGCAGCTCGAGGCCGATCTTGTAGGGGTTCAGCCGGCCCGGCGAAGTGGCCACCGTGCCCGAGTGGTGGTCACAATAGGTGACCAGCTCATCGTCGCGCAGGCAGTAGCGGGTCATGAGCGTCGAGTGCCAGTAGGTGGCCCAGCCCTCGTTCATGATCTTGGTCATGCCCTGCGGAGCATAGTAGTACGCCTCTTCGCGGATGATCGCGAGGATGTCGGCCTGCCAGTCCTCGAGGGGGGCGTGTTTGAGCAGGTAGAGCAGCACGTCGCGCACGGGCGCGGATGGGTCGGCCTTCTTTTCCCTGGCCAGCTCCGCCTTGATCCGGCGGCGCTGCGCCTCCAGCCGCTCCGGCGGGTTGATGAACCGCTCCATGTAGTCCTTGGCCGGATAGCGCACCAGCTTCTGCTCGACGCCGCGCTGGGCGGAGGGGGGCTCCATCGGCCGCTCCGCCGGACGCTCCACCCCGCGCTTCATGAACGGCGAATACGGGTCGATCAGGTCTTCCAGCGACAGGCACACGTCGATGAACTTCTCGACCTCCTCGAAACCATAGCGGTCGATGTACCGCCGCACCCGGGTCGCGTGGTTGGCCATCTCGTCCATCATCTTGCGGTTGGTGCGGCCGAACCAGATGTTGTTCTTGAAGAAGTCGCAGTGGGCGTAGACGTGGGCGATGACCGTCTTCTGGTCGACCAGGGCGTTGTCGTTCAGCAGGTAGGCATAGCACGGGTCGTTGTTGATGACCATTTCGTAGATCTTGCCCAGCCCGTAGCTGTGCTGCTTGCGGAGCCGCTCGTACTCCATCCCGAAGCGCCAGTGCGGGTAGCGCTGCGGGAAGCCGCCGTACGCCGCCACGAGGTTGATCTCGTCAAAATCGAGCAGCTCGAAAATCGTCTCGTAAAAATCAAGCCCCTCCTCGCGCGCGTAGCCCGCGATCGTCTCCACCTGCTCGGCAATGTCCTTCGGCAGCACACCCATAGCGTAGGGTGGGCTCTGCCCACCAACTCCGTCACGCAACCCGCCAACCCGAAGGTGCGTAGGGTGGGCTCTGCCCACCAGCCCAAAGGTGGGCAAAGCCCACCCTACATGGTCCGCCCACCAACCCGAAGGTGCGTAGGGTGGGCTCTGCCCACCAACTCCGCCACGCAACCCACCAACCCGAAGGTGGGCAGAGCCCACCCTACCCATCCTCACCTTCCCGGCGAGAAAAACGCCTTGATGCTGTCGTAAATGTCGTCCCGGCCGTTCACCCGCGTGGTGATGACCGACTTTTCATCATCGAAATGCTCGTGGAGCACGTTGATGAAGTTCCCGCTGCCGTAGGCGCTGGCAACCTGGCAGTAGCCGAACATGTTCACCTTCGGCAGCAGGTGCTCCTTGAGCAGCCGGCAGCACTCGCGGTTGTCGGATTCGCTGCTGTTGTCGCCATCGCTGAAGTGGAACAGGTAGATGTTCCACTCATCGGCGTGATAGTGCGTGTCGAGCAGCTCGCGGGCGCACTTGAACGCGCTGCTGATCTTCGTGCCGCCGTCCTCGCGCAGGTGGAAGAACGTGTTCTTGTCGACCTCCATGGCCCGCACGTCATGCACGATGTAGCGGCTCTCGATGCCTTCGTAGTTGCGGCGGAGCCACGCGTCGATCCAGAACGCCTCGAGCCGCACGAGCTCCTTCTGTTCGTCGCCCATCGAGCCGGACACGTCCATCATGTACACGATGACCGCATTGGACTGCGGCTGGAGCACCGTCCGCCAGCTCCGGTACATCTTGTCGCGCCGCTCGAAGATGATGTACGGCCTGGTCGGGTCGTACGTGCCGGCCATGATCTGGCGGCGCAGGGCGCGCCGGAAGGTGCGCTTGAAATGCCGCAGGGATTCCGGACCCGCCTGGCGGATGCCGCTGTAACGGTCCTTCTGGCTGGTGATGCGGTGCTTGCCTTTGGGCAGGATGCGCGGGAGCTTGAGCTCCTCGCCCAGAATGTCGGCCAGCTCGTCCAGGCTGATGTCGACTTCGAGCAGGTGGTGGCCCGGCTCGTTCCCGCCCGGGCCGATGCCCTCGCCCTCGGTATCGACCGGGTCGCCCGGCTTGCCGCTGCCCTGACCCACGCCCCCGTCGTTGTTGTCGCCGTAGCGGAAGTTCGGAATATCGATCCCGCGGATGGGGATGCTGATGAGGTGCTTGCCTTCCTTGCCCAGCAGCTCGCCGCGCGTCAGGAACCGCCGCAGATCGTCGCGGATCTTGCCCTTGACGATCTGCCGAAATCGCTGGTGGTCCTGATGGATGCGCAACGCCATAAGAGCGATCCAAATGACTGATGACTAAGCTCTAATGTCTAATGCGATGCCCCCGAACATTAGACATTTTCTTTCCTTAGACATTAGACATTTCACTCATCCTGCTTGCTGTCACCCCGCGCGAAGATGCTCGCCACGTAGTTCAGCACGTCCGTCGCGCTGGTCTCGT
>CAZQEN010000132.1:0-18672 GCA_964591605.1 uncultured Planctomycetales bacterium | reverse complement strand
TACGGGGCACGGCGCAAAACCGACAGCTTTACCCAGAAGCATCTGCGCGAGGTCACCCTGGCGTATGGATTTCACGTCCCCGGTGGCGCCGACTTCATCGCCGCCGGTCAGTATTTGCTGTTTACTGAGGATCACGGTCGGCCACTCCAGTCATGCACGCTTGACGAGGCCGACGATCCTGCCTATGGCTATTACCTCAGGGCGCTCGGCTTCGCCAGGCATATGGACACGCATGCATCGAGCGTCATCGCCGACCTGGAAAGGTGTCTGGAGCTAAACCCCGTTTATGGTCCGCGCGTCGAGGCCATTTTGTCTGAAGCACGTCGCAAAGCAAGCCGAACCACTGAATAGCACTGCGCAATTGCCGCTGTCATCCGAAGCAGTCCCATGCACAAGGTGCCGTCGGCAGCCGAGATCCAGAAATGGGTGTTCCGGGTATAATAAACTCCCGGACCGGAGATGGGACGCGAGGTTTGTGCACATGCTCAACATCTTCGCCGGCGCCGTCACCGTGGTCGTCAGTATCCCCCTGATTGTGGGCTGGATTCCGCCGAACCGCTGGTACGGCGTGCGCCTGCCCGAGTCCTCTACCTCGGAGGAGAACTGGTATTCAATCAATCGCCTGGGCGGATGGGTGATGATCGTCTGGGGAGCGGCGATGATCGGTTACGGGGTATACGCCCAGGTCTGCCTACGGCCTGAACTTCACGTCATCGGCCTGGCCATCATGCTCGGTTCACTGCCCCTGATGGTGATTGGCCTGGCGATTTACGTCAACCGGAAGTACGGCCAGTGGGGACCGCCCCCCAACGAGCAAGAGAGACTTTCATGAAGTCAGCGGCCGCGCTCTGCATCATCGGTATGTTCAACCTGGCTGTGCCCTGCGGCGCAGCGACGAAATCCATCGACATCGCGCCGGTCTGGGCCGGCCATCCGGTGGGCTTTGCCCTGCTCACACACGGGGATCGACAGTTCGTCGCCTTCTACGACGCGCAGCGGCAGATGACGGTCGGCGCGCGAGAGCTCGACTCGGAAACGTGGCATCTGGTCCGCCTGCCCGAGAAACTCGGCTGGGACAGCCACAACTACGTGACGATGGATGTCGACCGCGACGGCGTTGTGCACCTCTCGGGCAACATGCACGGCGTGCCGCTGGTGTACTTTCGGACGCAGCGACCGCTGGACATCGACACGTTCGAGCGACTCTCGATGCTCGGTGAGCGCGAGCAGCGCGTGACGTATCCGCGATTCTTCCGCGGCCCGCACGAGGAACTCATCTTCACGTACCGCGACGGCGGCAGCGGGAACGGCGATCAGCTCTACAACGTCTACGACCCCGATACGCGGACCTGGCGGCGTCTGGTTAACGGGCCGCTCATCTCCGGCGAGGGCGAGACCAACGCGTACATCCAGGGGCCGACGCGCGGTCCCGACGGCGTCTATCACATGGCCTGGGTCTGGCGCGACACGCCCGACTGCGCGACGAATCACGACCTGAGCTACGCGCGAAGCCGCGACCTGCTCCACTGGGAAACCAGCGATGGGAAGCCGCTGACCCTGCCCATCACGATCAAAACCGCGGAAATCGTCGATCCGGTACCAGCAAAAGGCGGCCTGCTCAACAGCAACGTGCAGCTCGCCGTTGACCCTCAGGGCCGGCCGGTGATCAGTTACCACAAGTATGAATCCGGGGGCGGCCCGCTCCAGGTCTACAACGCCCGGCGCGAGGCCCAGGGCTGGCGGATCATCCGGGCCAGCGACTGGACGTGGCGCTACGTGTTCAGCGGCGGCGGCAGCATCGGGGCCCAGGTGCGCGTCTATCCGGTTGAGTTCCGGCCAGACGGCCTGCTGCAGCGTTATCAGAACGCCCGCCACGGCTCGGGCGTCTGGCGCCTGAATCCGCAGACACTGGCCCCGCTCCTCACCGGCGCAGCAAAGGACCGCTCAAGTGAAGACCGGGCGGGCATCCGCGAGGCGCAGCCGTCGATCTCGCCCGCGATCGTCTCGACGCAGCCGGCGCTGATGGTGCGGACGGCCGGTGATCTGGGCCGCGGCCCCGAGCCCGGCGTCACGTACCGTCTCGAGTGGCAGACGCTGCCTCCCAACCGTGACCGCCCGCGCGAAGGCCCGCCCCCACCACCCACCATGCTGCGCCTGGTCGTCTCCCACGCACAGTGAGCACAGCCTCTGAACCTCGAAACATCTGCGAGCGATGCAAGACAGACTCTCAGGAAACCAGAGCGGCAGGAAGAGCGTTGCTCAACCCTGATTGCCTGTGTTCCTCAGATGCCTCTGTCGGGCAGACGGGTGATCATCCAAAACGATCGCTCTCGGAATCTCCGCGTCCTCCGTGCCACAAACGTTCGATTTCTCCGCGAGAAGCGAAGACTTCGGCCGGATTTCGTTTGGGTCGCCGGAAGAGGAGAAACCGCAGAGACGCAGAGATCGCAGAGAATCCATCCATCGTTTTCTTCTCTGCGGCCTCTGCGTCTCTGCGGTTCATCCGGTCTTATCTGCGTTCATCTGCGGTTGATCTCTTGGGTTGCGGCCCGCGGCCGCGCCAGATCTCCGTGGTGAGACTTCCGGCTCAAGGGCTGGCTTTCCCCTCTCCCGGCCGTGTCGCGCTGACCGGGGGCGCCCGGAATGCGTATGACCGGCCGGCCCGGCACGCGGCCATGTCCCGGCCCAGCGTGCCGTCGCGCACCAGCTTCACCAGCGAACCCGGGCAGGCGGTCCGCGCGTAATCCTGGTGCGTCGCGATCCGGTCATCGGCGATCCGCAGCTCCGGGGCGAGCTGGACGAGCAGGCTCACCAGCGAACGGTACTGTGCTTCGAGCAGCGGCTGGCGTGTCAGATCGCCGTTGATACAGATCCCGACGTGCCCGTTCACGTCGTAATCGGTGTTGGTGTCGGGCGCAAACGCCAGTCCGCGGCCCTCGAACACCCGGCCGCTGCGATCGATCACGAAGTGATACGGCACGTCGCCCCAGCGCTTCTCCTCCTGGCTGAAGCGCAGGAGCCCGCGCATCTTCTGGTCGCCCGGCGTCCGGCCATCGTCGAGGACGCCGGCATGATGGATCGTCAGCAGCCGGGGCGTGTGCCGGTGCAGGCGGTCCGCCATGGGCGGCCGGGCCTTCCACTCGGCCCGCGATACGACCTGCACCTGCCCGCAGCCGGTCGTCGGCCGGCTCGCCGGCGCCGCCTGGAGCCGGTCCAGCGGGAAGCGGGCCAGGGTGATCGTCTCGTACGGCCGGCCCTGACCCCGCTCATAGAGGCACAAACAAGCCCCATCGCCCGTCACCGCCAGCGCCGAGTACGCGCTCGGCCCGGCATACAGCTCGCGGGCGTGCGGCCAGGTTCGCCCGCCGTCGGTGCTCAATTGCACCGTCATCTTCTCGCGCTTCACGCTCGCCGGGTTGCTGAACAGCAGCACGTCGCCCGGACCCGGCCCGACGTTGATCAGGGCCGCCTGGCACACCGGTTCGATCAGCGCGGGGTCGTCTTTCGGCACCGACCACGTCAGCCCGCCATCGACGCTGGTCGAGATCGCACGCCGCTGCCGCCCGAGGTAGCTGCGCATGTTGAGCAGAAGCGAGCCGTCGCCGCGCTCGACGATCTGGCATTCGTTCATCTCGTCGCCGGTCACGCCGCCGATCCGCCACGTCCGGCCGTGGTCATCGCTGTAGATCACGTGCGACCGCCAGATCTTCGTGCCGGTCGTCGCGTGATCGCACGGAACGATCAGCCGGCCGCTTCTTGTCTGGATGCCGATGCCCGGGCCGGTGGCGTACCACGTCCAGTCCGCCCGCTTCAGAGTATCCGTCAGGTCCGCCGGCCTGGACCAGCTCCGCCCGTCGTCGTCGCTGCGGCTCAGCCAGACGCGGCGGGTGTCCCGGCTGGTGCCGGCCTTGATCGTCTCCTCGGTGTCCGTGCCCAGATTCCGCGTGAGAAACAACCAGATCGTTCCCGTCTCGCGGTCGACCACCGGACACGGATTCCCCACCGTGTTCGCCTCATCATCGAAGATCCGCCGCATGGGCAACCAGGTCCGCCCGCCGTCGTCGCTGCGCCGCATCACGATGTCGATATCGCCGCTGTCGCCGCTGCCCGTCTGACGCCCCTCGGCCCATGCGAGCACGGATCCGCCCTTCGTCACCAGCAGCACGGGGATGCGGAACGTGTGATAACCATCCCGACCGGAGATGAACAAGGCCTGCTCCGAGGCGACATCATCCGCGGGTGCCGTCGACGCCCAGGCGGCCGCCGCCGCGAAGCAGACGGCAGCACATCCGGCGGTCGCAGGTCGTGAGCCCATCGATGGAGTCCCTGGGTGCCTCAGGGCGATCCGCGCTTGGACGCGCAGCAGCAGCCCTGCCGTGTAGCCTACACCCCTCCACATGCGCTCACCAGTGGTTGCACTTTCCGGACCTTGGCCGCTGAACCGGTCCGTTCCCGAATGAAGTGCCAGACTTCCTCCGTGACTCTGATGACAGGCAGAGGCATTGGTGACGGCGTTGTGGTATAATCCGCTGACTGCGAGAGATGAAGAAGGACAAGGTCTGATGATCAAGGGAGACCGCATCAGGCAAGGCCGGCCCACGATCCAGGCAATCGCCCAGCGGGCGGGCGTCTCGCGGGCCACCGTGTCGCTCATTCTGACGAACCGTCCGGAAGTCGTCGCGCGCTTCAAGCCGGAAACGGTACAGAAGGTCCGCGACATCGCCGACAAGCTCAGCTACCGCGCCAACCTGACGGCCATCAGCCTCCGCAGCGCTTACCCGGCCTTCTTCGGCCTCGTTCTCCGCGGAGCCGGCAGGGCCGACGCGATCTCCTGGCATCATCAGGCCTTCGAAGGCCAGTTCCTGGCCGGCGCCCTCGAGGCCTCCCGGCTGTTGAACCTCTACCCGGTGCTGGCCACGCAGGATTCCCCCGATCCCGACGGCGCCCTGCACCGCGTTCGCGGCGTGCTCGATGGCGGCATCTTCGGGGCGATCTTCCGCACGCCGCTGCGCGTCCTCGACGGGCCGATGCGGCGCCAGATGGAGCAGGGCCTGCCGGTGGTCATCGTCTTTCCCGAAAACCTCACGATCTGCTCATCCAACTGCATCGACGTCGACAACGTGGCGGCCGGCCGGTTGGCGGCGGAGTTACTCGCCCGGGCGGGCCGCCGCCGATGGGCCATCGTGCGGCACGACGAGATGTGGGATGCCATCCGTCTGCGGGAGGGCGGCGCGCTGGAGATCGCCCGCAGCTCCGGAGCCAGCGTGGAGATCGTGGCCGTCCCCAACGGCATCAGCGATGTCGCACTCAGCGAATGGCTGGCGCCCAAGTTGCGCAAGCTGCGTCCGGACGGCGTCTATGCCGCCTCCTCGGTCACCGGCGTGGGTTCGCTGCTCGCCTGTCAGCGGGCCGGCCTCAAGGTGCCCAAGGACGTTTCTCTCGTGGGCTGCGACGCGTCGCTCTGGCGGGCGCCCGGCTGCCCCGGCATCACCTCCGTCGATGTGTCGTGGTACAGCACCGGCGAACTCGCCGTCCGCAAGATGTACGAGCTTCGCGAAAAGGGCGAATCCACGTTCGGCAACATCCAGCTCCCCCCGTACGTCCGGAGGGGCGACACCTGTCCGGGCGGAAACGAAGAGCCCGCCCAAGTCGTCAGCCATCTGCCCTCCGAGGCGCAGGAGTAGACCCCCTCATGGCGGGAGCTCATCGCTTCTGAGGTTATCCGCGGCGGCCGAGCTCTCACGACCGGCAAACTCGCCGTCCAGGCCCGCGCTGACAAAGATGGGCCTGCCGCCGTGCGCGGCCACGGCCTGGCGATCGACCAGTCTCGGGCTTTGTGCCGTCAGGCAATGCAGCCGCGTGCCCCACGGATCCCGAACGCCGCCGAATCCAGGGCCGTCATCCGGCGGGACACGCAGGTGCCCCGGCAGCGTGTCGAGCAGCGCCCGCGAGGCCGGCACCGCGGCCAACCGTTCGAGAATCGGCCGTGCGTCGTCCGCATCCGGTCCGGCGGGAGACGGCTCAGCCACCGGGTGATCGGCCGAAGCGGGCCAGGCGCCGGTCACATCGTGGTACAGCGCCAGCGCCGAATCCAGCAGGCGGAGAACCTCCCACACCTGCCGTTCCTTCAATTCGTTCCGCACGCTGGAAACGCCCACTGTGATGAGGCCCAGCACGACAGCCAGAACGCCGCCCAGCGAGAGGGTTTCGATGAGCGACAGGCGGGCGCGGGCGCGTCGAGGTCGTCGCGACATGGTCCGCATCCTATCCGAGCCGCCCAAACGCGGGCAAAAGCGAGGATCTGGACGAAGCCGGGCGCTTGCGGGATGCTGTCAGCGTGCACACGACGTCTGCGAGCTCTTCACCCGGCACCGGTCCTCCATCCGCGCGAAGGGCCCCCGGCCTGCGCACGTTCCTGCTGGTCCTCCTTCTGGTCGCCCTGCCGATCCGTCTCTATCTTGCGCTGACGCTGGGCATGATCAGCCGCGACGGGGCGACGTTCATCTGGTACGCCCAGGCGCTCGATGCGGACCCTGCTGCGGCCATGAAGAGCCACGATCAGCATCCGCTCTATCCCGCGCTGATTCTCGGCGCGCACAAGCTGCTCTCCCCGGTGCGGCACTTCTGGCCGCGCGGGGCCGTCTCCGATGCGGTGCTCGGCTGGCAGATCGCCGGCATGCTCGTGACGCTGGTCGCCGGCCTGGCCACCGTTGCAGCGGTCTACACGCTCACCCGTAGCCTGTTTGACGCGGCCACGGCGCTGTGGGCCGCGCTGCTGGCAGCGGCGGCAGCGGAGCTCTGCCAGCTCTCGGCGGACGTCCTGTCGGACATGCCTCACCTGGCGCTGTATCTGTTCGCCCTGACGTGCGGCGTGCTGGGCTTTCGCCGTCAACGGCCGGCCTGGTGGTTCGCGGCCGGCGGCCTGTCCGGCCTGGCATTCCTGTGCCGTCCGGAAGGGGCGGAGGTCGCCGTCGCAGGCGCCGTCACCCTGCTGACCGCCCGCGGCTGGCGGTGGGTCTTCCGCATTCGCGCCCTGGCGCTGGTCAGCATCGGCGCCCTGCTGGTGGCCAGCCCCTATATGCTTCTCACCGGCACACTCATCCGCAAGAAGCCGCTCCAGGAATTCGTGGCCCGGGTGGCCCATCCATCGCGCAGCGATAGGTGTGGTCTCGATGATGGGACCACGCAAGCACCACCAACGCAGGAAAGCCGACACCAGACAGCCTCGATGTCCACACTCCGAACATCACCAACCCTCCGTTCTCTGCACGATGAATCCTCCGGTCTGCAGGCGAGCTGCATGCCACAGATTCTCGCCCGTGTCTCGGACCTGCCCGGCCCGATCCGGGCGTCCCTGCTGATCGGCGAGCGCTATGCCCAGTGCCTGCGGGTCACGCTGATGCTCCCGGCCGTCGCGTACCTGCTGTTCCGCCGCCGGCTGGCCGCACCCGACACGCCCGTGCCGGATGCGGCCTCACGGCCGGCCCCCCATCCGGCCGCAGCGGCCATCCGTCAGATGCTGCTCACCATCGCCCTCATGCACATCGCGATCGTCTATCGGCTGCTGTTCAGTTTCGATTACTGGCGGCTGCTGAGCGTTCGGCACGTGCTCGTGCTCGGTGCGATCACCCTGCCCTATTCGGCCGCCGGACTCCGGTTACTCCTGGCGGCCGTCCCCGCGCCGCGATGGAGGCCCGCGGTGATCCTTCTCCTGGCCGTGCTCATCGGACCCACGCTGCCCTGGATGCTGGAACGCCGCAACATGCAGGACGTCTACCTGCGCCGCGCTGGCGAATGGATCCGCTCTCGCCAGCCGGCCGGCGCCCGCATTCTGACCACGCGCAACATGGTGGCTTTCTACGCCCATGGCGTGCACGTCTGGTCCCCCCCCGATCACGAGCTGGCCCGCATCCTGGCGGAGGTCCAGGCCAGGCGCCCCGACTGGCTGGTCCTCGACGAGCAGCGCTGCCTCAAGGGCAATCCGCGCTTCTTCGACGAACTGTCCCGCGCATCATTCGGGGATCTCTCGATCGATTCGGTCCACCGGGAATCGCAACGCAACCGCGACAAGATGGACACGGCGGTGGTCTATCGTCTGCGGCCGTCTCCGGGATTGCGGTGACCGGACATGACCATGGGTGAGCGGCGTTCCAGGTAACCCAAGCCGTCTGACACTCGCGGGTCACCTCCCCGCAAGATTTCTGCATTTCTCGAAAACTCCCAGCAGGGGGTCTGCGTAGTCAATAAGGACCGACATGGCGTCGTCCCGATTCGACAGGAACAGTATATGTCATGGATGCCGCGCGAGATGCGCGTGGCGCCCCGGCTCGATCCTTCGCAGCGGGTCGGGCCCGTGCGCTCCAGGTACGCGCTGCTGCTGAACCCCTTCTACCCGAAGGACCCGCACGCCAGCTTCGGGAAGCACGTGCTGACCCCCACGCTCGCGCTCACCAGCGTGGCCGCGGCCAGCCCGCGGCAGTGGGAGGTGCGTTACTGGGATGAGAACCTCCTGCAGGGCCCCCCGCCGTGGGAGCCTTTTCCGCAGGTGGTGGGGATCACGGTGCATCTGACGTTCGCCCGCCGGGCGTACGAACTCGCGGCCTGGTACCGTTCGCGCGGCGCGAAGGTCGTGCTGGGCGGGCTTCACGTCCTCTCCTGTCCTCAGGAGGCCGCACCGCACGCCGATGCCCTGGCGATCGGCGAGGGCGTCCAGATCTGGCCGCAGATCCTGAGCGACGTGGAGGCCGGGAAGCTCCAGCCCGTCTACCGCGGCGATTATGCGCGACCCTATCGCGAAGATCCGGCCCCGCGGCGCGATCTGCTGCCGCGCGAGGCATTTCTCACCACCACCAGTCTGATCGCCACCCGCGGCTGCCACAACCGCTGCGGGTTCTGCTATCTGGCCACGGAAGATCTGCACATGCCCTATCGCATGCGCGACGTGGAGCAGGTCGTGCAGGAGTTTCTCGACGACGACCAGCCGTACGCGGTGTTTGTGGACAACAACCTGGGTTCGCGACCGGAGTACCTGCGCCGGCTGTGCCGGGCTCTCGCTCCGCTCGAGCGGATCTGGAGCGCGGCGGTCACCATCGACGTGACGGACCATCCCGCGCTCGTCCGTGAAATGGCCCGCGCGGGCTGCACCGGCGTGTTCATCGGTTTCGAGTCGCTGACGGGCGAGAACCTGGCCGACGCTCACAAACGCTCCCCGCGCCCGGCGGACTACGCGCGGCGCGTCCGCATTCTCCACGACCACGGGATCCAGGTGAACGGCAGTTTCGTGCTGGGCTTCGACCACGATGGCCCCGACGTGTTTGGGCGCCTGGTCGACTGGATCGAGGCCAGCCGGCTGGAGTGTGCCACGTTCCACATCCTCACACCCTATCCGGGCACGCCGCTGTTCCGGCAGATGGAGAGCGAGGGCCGCCTCCTGCACAGGAACTGGACGCTGTACGACACGGCCCACGTCGTGTTCCGGCCCCGCCACATGACGGTCGAGCAACTGGCCGAAGGCTACGCCTGGTGCTATCGCCGCCTGTTCTCGCCCGCTTCGATCTGGCGCCGGCGGCCGGAAGACGTCCGTGCGATCCTGCCGTACCTGGCGATGAGCTACCTCTACAAACGCTCGAATCGGCTGTGGCACCTGTTGATCCGCCATCGTCTGACCCACCTGGCCTGGCGGCCGCTCGTCGAGTGGACCCGCCGGCGACACGTGCGCTTCCGACGACGGTTCCACGAGGCGACCGAGGTGCTGCCATTCTCGCCGGCACTCGTCACGGCCGGGGTATGACGCGGACCTTCGTCTGGAGCCCGACCGCGCCCGCGGGTGACGGATTCCGCGTTCTGCGGTACATTCCGCTCCATGCACGTGCTGCAGACAGTGTCGCCGGCCGCGATGACGGACCTGGATCCGGTCGAGCTCATGCTGCGCGTTCCGATCATCCTGCTGGCCCTGACCGTGCATGAATTCTGCCATGCCTACTTCGCGCTGCGGATGGGCGACCCGACGGCGTACCGGCTCGGGCGCTGCACCCTGAACCCGCTCAGGCACCTCGAGCCGCTTGGCACGATCTGTCTGCTGTTCGCCCCTATCGGCTGGGCCAAACCGGTACCGATCAATCCGGTCAACTTCCGCAACTGGCGGCAGGGTGTGATCGTCTCGACCGCGGCGGGGCCGCTGAGCAACCTGGCCCAGGCCGTCCTCTTCGCCCTGCTCCTGCGCGGCGTCCAATATCTGCTGAGAGGGGGTCTCATCACGTCGCTGAGCCTCCCCCTGCCGATGGAAACCACCCTGAGTTTCCTGCACCTGCTCAGCGCGATGCTCTTCATCGGCGTCGTGATCAACGTCGGGCTGGCCGTCTTCAACTGCCTGCCGCTCTATCCGCTCGACGGATTCCACATCACGCTCGAACTTCTCCGGACGGAGCGTCAGCAGCGCTTCGCGGAGCTGGCGCCGGCCGGGCCGTTCGTGATTCTCGGTCTGGTCATGCTGGGCAACTTCTCGGATGTGGACCCCATCGGCGAACTGATCAGACCGCCGATCCGTTTCATGCTGCGGCACGTGGCCGGAATGGGGGTATGAATCACGTAAACGCGGGACGGCCGTCCTTTCGCACGGCGGCCGGTTCGCGTCGCCGCGTTCAATGGCGGGACAAGAGGAGATGACCAATCGATGAAGCGGCTTCTTTCGGGCATTCAGCCATCGGGACGGCTGCATCTGGGCAACTACTTCGGGGCCATGCGCCCCCAGATCGAGATGCAGCGCGAGCACGAGTGTTTCTATTTCATTGCCAATTACCACGCGCTCACCAGCCTGAGCGATCGCGATGAAATGATCGAGAACACGCGGCACGTGGCCCTGGCCTATCTGGCCATCGGGCTCGATCCGGCGAGAACGGTGTTCTTCCGCCAGAGCGACGTGCCCGAGGTGACGGAGCTGGCCTGGATCCTCTCGTGCGTCACGCCGCTGGGCCTGCTGCAGCGGGGCACCTCCTACAAGGACAAGGTCGCCCAGGGGCTCAGCCCCAATCACGGGCTGTTCGCCTACCCCGTGCTCCAGGCGGCCGACATCCTCATCTACAAGCCGCATGGCGTGCCCGTCGGGCAGGATCAGAAGCAGCACATCGAGATGACGCAGGACATGCAGGAGAAGTTCAACGCGGCGTTCGGGAAGATCCTCGTGCGGCCCGAGCCGGTGATCCGGGCCGAGGTTGCCGTCGTCCCGGGCATCGACGGCCGCAAGATGAGCAAGAGTTACGGCAATACCATCGAGCTGTTCGGCCCCGAGAAGGAGGCCCGCAGGCAGATCATGAGCATCGTGACCGACTCGACGCCGGTGGAAGCGCCCAAGGATGCGAACAAGTGCAACGTGATGGCCCTGCTGCGGCTGATGGCCTCGAAGGAGGAGCTCGCCGAGTGGGAGGACCGGTACCGCCGCGGCGGAACCGGCTACGGGGAGGCCAAGAAGCGCGTCTTCGAGCTCTACCTCGAATGCCTCGGCCCCGCCCGCCGTCGCTACGAGGAGCTGTCCAACGACCCGGCCGAAGTCGACCGCATCCTCGCCGACGGCGCCCGCCGCGCCCGCGCTGTGGCCCAGCAGACGATGCGCGAGGTGCGCGACGCATGCGGGTTGATCACGGCGGAGTCCGCGACAGTTGAGGCGGGGTAGGATCCGGCAGCCATCAGAACCCGGAGCGTGAGCGACGGGCCTTGCTGGTGACCGTGCATCACTTTGACAGGTGACGCAATGGACGTGATCCGCCGTGGCAAGAAGATCACAACCGTCCGACGGGGTAAGTACCTGGTGGAAGTGCCCATCGAGGTGGTCTATTCGCCCCTGGCGCCGGACGAACCCATCGTCGAGGCTCACACCGCGCTGCTGCTGGACGAGGTGGCCCGTCACGCCGAACAGGGCGACGTCGCCTGGCTCAAAGAGCATGGAAAGGTCTACGAGCTTGTGGAGGCCTGATAAGGGCAAACCAGAAAGCTGATTCTTCATGAGGATCAGAAAGCCTCTCTGAGCCAGTTCTCGTCTGTGAACCCGGTCGATGCCGATTCAGTTCCCGATCGGAAGTGCCCGGCTGGTCCGGCCGGCACCCATCCGCTCGGCATCGTCGCGATGTTTCCCGACCACGTGCACATCGGCGATGTGGTGCCCCATCGGCCCGCCGCCGGCAGACGGCAAATCACTGCCGGTGCAGGGGTTGAGGTTCGGTCCGGGGCCTGATCCACAGTTTGCAGACTGCCGACCGGTCGCGCCGGCAGCCTGACTGCCGGACCGGACCCCGCCACGCCCTTGACTCTGCGGGCCCGCAACTGTATCTCAAGCTCCGCCAAGCAATTGGACGATATTGTCCGGATCGGGACCCGGAACTCTTTCAGAGGAACCTGCCATGCGAACAACCGTCGCTTACCTGGGCATCGGATCACTGCTGGTCGCCGGCGCGGCCGGATGCAGCGCCACGAGTGCGGCCATGACCGGCGCCCAGATGGGGCTGAACCTGTCCAAGAACGACACCCACCTGCGGATCTACCTGGATGAAGAGAAGGCGGAGCAGAACTCGGCTAAGAAGGCGGCCATGGGGTACTCCGAGTGGAAGATCAAGGAGCCCATGTCGACCGAGCCGAAGCTCCAGTTCGAGATCACCAAGCCCGAGAAGCTCGGGCGCATCACCATGGTCGCCGTCTCGATCTTCCAGCAGTACGAGGCCGACTACTCGCACCAGGCGGAGTTCACCGTCGTCGCCCGGGACACCAACAATCCGCAGGCCCAGATGAAGCCCGGCACGGTCTACGACCTGGGCAAGCCGGGCCCGGATTTCAAGGTGTCGGGCCTGACCGGCAACGAGGTCGACGGCGTCCACCTCAAGCCGGGCCTCAAGTACAAGCTCGTGCTCACCGTGCGGGCGGACAAGAGCGAGACGGCCCAGATCGAGTTCAAGACGAAGTAATCTCGAAGACCGCAGCGCATCACGGGCACACGTCTCGCCAAGGCGTGTGCCTCGTTCATGCGCAGACTTCCTGAACCGCACATGCCCCCCGCTCACGTCCTTTCAGAACCCCGAGCGTGAGCGACGGGCCCGACTTCAAACCGGGGTTGCCCTCCTATTACAGGTATGGCCCATCCGCGGCGCACACAAGGCCCCTCACTGACGTTCAGGGTTCTGATGGCCGACCGGGCGACGAAGCGGATGATCATCCGGGCAACGTGACGTCGCGTGGTCAGCGCATGGCCGGTTCCGACGCGGTCATCGGAGCGTGCGGAGGTAGGCGACGACGGCCTCGGCATCCTCGCGCGAGAGGCGAAACTGCGGCATCGGCGGGCGGGCCGGGTAGCCGCGGTAGTCCAGACCGGTCATGAGGAACCGCACGGCTTCCGCGTCCGACCAGCCGGGCAGATCGGCGATGCGCGGCGTCTCGAAGCACCACTCCTGGCCGGGGAACGGCGACCCGACGGGCATCCGCGCCCCCTGCAGTAGCCGGCCCATGACCAGCTCGCCTCGCTCGGTGCGCGGGGTATGACACTCGACACACATGGCCACGTGATGGACGAGGTAGCGTCCATGCTCGACGCGATCGGAGCCCGCGGCCGTGCGCGAGGCCGGGCGCGTCTGCTGCGCGATGACCATGCCGATGAGTACCAGAATCGCCGAGATACCACTGACCAGCTTGAACATGAATCGGTTCTCCCAGGCGGGCAGTCAACCGCCCGCGCCCCCGCCTGCGTGCGTCATCCGGGCCCGCAGGACTTTGTAGTCTGTTTTACCCG
Organism: uncultured Planctomycetales bacterium; assembly: GCA_964591605.1. Lineage (GTDB taxonomy): Bacteria > Planctomycetota > Phycisphaerae > UBA1845 > PWPN01 > CAYLLT01. The sequence continues at coordinate 4,904 of CAZQEN010000132.1, read as the reverse complement.
TTCCGAGGACGGGAATCCTGTCGATCGGGCGGACCTCGTCGATGCGCATGATCCCCCGCAGGCCGCGCTCGGCCAGGATGGCATTCGCCTGAGCCACGGTGATGGGCAGCGTGGCGAACAGGACGATCCGCCGGCCCCCGCCGGGCAGCTCGACGCCCTCGACGGCCACGCGCGGGCCGTCATCGCCGGGCGGATATCGATCCGCGATGGGCTGCTCGATGGCCGGCAGCGAGATCATCTCACCGCCCGCCTTGATGAAGCGCTTGAGCCGGCCGCAGAAGTGGATGAAGCCCTCCGCGTCGAGAAACGCCAGGTCGCCGGTCACGTACCAGCGCCGCCCCTCGAGCTCGACGAACGGCGGCGGCGGCGGCTCGCCCTCCGCCGGAGTGATGTAGCCGCCAAAGACGTTCGGGCCGTGGACCAGGAGCATGCCCATCTCGCCGCCGGCGCGAGGGGCGAACGTGTCGGGATCGACCACGCGCACCTGCACACCGGGCAGCGGCAGGCCGATCGTGCCGGGGCGGTTGCGGTCCAGCCGGTTCGCGGCGACCAGCGGCGAGCATTCGGTGATCCCGTACCCCTCCACCAGCGTGGCCTGGGGCGCGAGCTCCCGGGCCCGCGCAAACACGGCTTCCGGACACTTCTCGGCGCCGACGACGATGATCCGCAGCGACTTCACGTCCTGCGGCCCGCTGCGGTCGAGGATGTAGCTGACGAAGGTGGGCGTGCCGGCCAGGACGGTCGGGCGATAGCCCGCGATCTTGCGGGCCAGGCCGCTCGCATCGGTCGGGTCGGGGTGATGTACGACGCGCACGCCGGTCAGAACCGGTAGCAGCGTCGTCACCGTCAGTCCAAAACTGTGAAAGATCGGCAGGAATCCGATCAGGGCATCGCGCCGCGAGAGCTCGTAGGCCTCCAGGACACTCTGCAGGTTGCTCAGGATGTTGCGGTGGGTCAGCGGCACCGCCTTGGGCGCCTTCTCCGAGCCCGACGTGAACAGCACCGCCGCCGGCGCATCGGCCGGACACCCCTCGACGCCCTTCTGCAGCGCCCTGCCCCCAACAGAGCCCGAAGCGCCAGCGAGGGGTTCTCGCGACGCTCCACCATCCTGTAGCGGCCGCCCCCCGTGGCGGCCGGGCGCTGATGCCGCGTCCAGATCGCGCGCCACGCGCACGATGGCGACAAGCCCCAGCGCTGCCATCATCAGTACCCCCCCCGCCGCCGACAGCCACGCCCTCTGCCCCGCCATGCCTGCCACGATCGCCGCTGCCCCCACCGCGCCCAAACCGGCCACCATCGCCGTTTCCGCACCACGCCCGATCGATCTTCGGCCGCACCATGCCCGCCAGCGCACCGCGAGAAGCTCCCGCAACAGCGCCAGCCGGCCCACCTGCCCGCGCATGTGCTCCAGGAAGAGGTACTGAACCCCCTCGATGGCGATCCCGGTCCGATCGACGAACGCCTTCGACGTGACCACGTGGGTGAGCCCCATCGTCCGGGCCGCGTGCGCGAGGTTCGCCGGCCCGGTGGTCCAGTTCATCACCACCGGCAGCTTCCCGGCCAGGTGCGCGGCGAGAAACACCACGTCGCCGGCCACGGACGCGGGCATCATCAGGCCGATATTGGGCCCGGCCAGCCCGCGAAGCTGCCGCGCGAGCACCCGCGTGCCGACGAGCAGCCGCTCATAAGTCAGCACGCCCGACAGATCGTCCGCGACGGCCACATCCCGCGCGTTGCGGAGGGCCTGCCGCACGAACGCATCGGGAATGGTCTCGCCCAGCAGCCGCAGCTCCATCGCCCCCGACGGCTCGCGGAACCACTCCGGTGGAGGCGGCCGGGGCGGCGCCTGTTCGACCCGTCCGGCCGCCATGGCCCACAGGTCGCCCACGCTGGCCGGCACCTCGTCGCTGCGGAAACCGAATCGCCCTTCGACCGCGATGGACAGCTCCATGCGGTCGAGACTGTCGAGACCGAGCGATTCGAGCGTGACCTCCGCCTTCTGTTCGCTGTCGCTGAGCGGGCGGCCGAGCTTTTCCTCGATCATCTGGGCCACGTCGGCGCGGATCTCGGGTTTGATCTCGGCCGCCCGCACCTCCTGCCGCCCCTCGATGGCCGGATACTCGAATGTGCGCGGGCCCAGCAGGAAGTGATAGGGTACGAAGGTCGGCGCTTCGGGACCCGGCGCGTTGTACCAGGCCTCGAAGAACGGGTTGAGCCGCTCGCGCGTGCGCTGCGGCAGATCGCCGGGGGCGAAACGCTGGAGCGTGAGGTGAACGCTGCGCCGCGGCGCGAAGAAGATCAGATTTGCCAGGAGCAGGCCGAGCCCTTCGAGCAGTGTTTTCACCAGGGGCGGCTTCTGGCCGGTTCGGGCGAAGCTGAACATGCTGCCCCAGAGCCCGCGGGTGCGCACGGCCACCACGTTCGCCTCCGGCACGGCCGCCAGGATCTCCGCGAGGCTCCTCGCCGCCCCGAGCGACTCGGTATTGCGCCGCTGGACGCGGCCCGAGGGCCACAGTATGAAGTTTTCGCCGCGCCGCAGGCCTTCGACCACCGCCTGAATCGTCCGCTGGGCCTGCTCGCGCGCCGCCACACTCTGGTGTTCGAGATTCGGGATTTCCACCGCCCGCAGCAGCCGCGGAAGCCAGAACAGCACCGGATTCCTGAAGATGTCCGCAAACAGCATCGGCCGGGGGCGCAGCACCGGCCACACCGCACTCAGCACCAGCCCCGGATCGATGTACGCCGGATGATTCGGCAGAATGAGCGTCCGCTCCAGCCCGCGCAGGTCCCTGAGACCCTCCGCGCGGACGCGATAGCGCAGCGAGAAGACGAATCGAGCCAGGTATGCGAAAAACCGGCGAAAGATCCCGACCATCAGCGACACTGTATCGCCACTGCGTGCGACCGAACAGGGCCGCAGCGCCAGGGGGTCCTGTGTGCACCGGTGGTGACAAGTTCTTGTCGCCGCAGTTGTTGCAGCTCGGCCTGGGGGTCGGTCGAAGCATGGGGCACTCCAAAAATTGGCTTCGTTTTGTTGCGGCGCACTCATCTGATCCGTGCCGCCGCCGCTCCACCCCAACAGAGCGGCGGATGCTGCCCTTCTGGTGATAACACGGCGCGTGCTCCGGCTGGGGGGGTGGGGCGGGAGCGCACTCGCACCCGGGTTGCATGACACGCAGCAAACTGAGGTCACGAAGAACGCGGAGAGGAGGAAGATGTTGAGGTGTATCGCGAAGGGGCGGAAAGAGCCGATCGGGGACGACGAGAAATCAGGGACACCGGGGAACGTTTCGCCTTTCCCCTCAATATACCTGTTCCATGCCTTTGCCACTACTCTGCTTTGCTCCTATACAAGGCGTGTATGGCTTGGTTGCATTCTTTTAGTACTTTGATATGCTAATTCGCGCGGCCAGCCGGCTGGAGTACATCTCCGGCCTCCTGGCCTGTTCGTTCGAGGGATGGGGCATTCGCAGTTGTGGATATGGTACGTCTGTCCGGTTTCTGGAAGGAGAAAAGTCAAGATGCGACAACGAATCATCATGGCAGTGGTCGCCGGCCTGTCTGCCATCGACTCCAGCCCTGGTCGCGGCGCAAACTTGCTGACCAACGGCAGTTTTGAGCAGGGGCCACCTATCCCTTACATGTCCTGGGGTGGCAGAACGGGATATCTGTTCGTCACCCTCCCGGATGGCAATACCGAGATCCCTGGCTGGATCGTCAAAACACCCAGCGGCTCAGGCGACGTTGATTACAAACGAGACTACTGGCAAGCCTCTGATGGCTTTTTCAGCGTTGACCTCTGCGGCTTCAATGGAGGTGGGATTGCGCAAACCTTCGCAACCGTAGCCGGCCAGATGTACGCCGTCACCTTCGACATTGCCGCTAATCCGACGGTGCAAGGTGCACTTAACCCCAAAGCAATTGAGGTGTCAGCCGCAGGAGAGTCCCACCTATTCAGTCACGACAACACAGGCCGCACTTTTGAGAACATGGGATGGGAAACACACACGTGGTTCTTCAGAGCTTAGACTGCCAGTACCGAGCTTTGGTTCAGAATGATCTTTCCAGACTCCGGGGCCGAAGGAATGGGGCTCGACAACGTGCGGGTGGAGGCGGTTCCAGAACCTGCGATGTGCGTTCTCCTGGCCGCTGGCGGCGTCGCCTTGTTGCGGCGAAACCGTGCTGGGGGTGAACACCTCCAGATCGCGCCCTGGCGTGCGTGACACGCCGGGCTGTGTCCGTTACAGGAATCTTCAGCGGCAGCATGGGTGAACCGGAGCTGCAGGCGGAAGTGGTCAGCCGCGGGCATGAGCCCGCGCTGTTCTACAGATCTCCGATGAGCCGATCCGGAGGGGCCACATGGCATTCGACACGTGGATGGCCGCCGTTTGTGGCGCCCCGCTGGGGCTGAGGAGGCTGATGCGTCTGGATACCCAGGGCGGCGCTCGCGGTCCTCGCTCTGCCCTGGGCTGACTTGTGACGAGGCCTTCGGCCCGCGAGTTTACCTCCGGGCCGGCCCCTGGCTGAGGGCCGAAGGCCGGTCCGCAAGCCAGCCCAAGCCAACGGCCTGGGTTCTGGGGTCATCCCATGTCCTCAGCTCTAACGGGGCGAGACAATACGTGTAGAACAACGAGAGCGTGAGGCCGCGGGAGGAGACCAAGCTTACTGGCGAGCCCTCGAAGGGGGGGCGGCAGGGTGGTTGCCGCAGCGCTTCTTTCGCCCTCTTCAAGGGCTCCAACAAGAGCGCAATCTGTTTCCAGGGGCTCACGCCCCTGGCTACCCACTTTCGCCCGCTCCGCGGGCTGTATGGCACTTGGCGCCGTTCTTCGGATGCCCCCCGTATTCGCGAGGGTCGGCGCGATGCCGGCTCATCCGCCGACGGCTCCCCTGCGGCCGCCCACGGC
>CAZQEN010000131.1:5980-18826 GCA_964591605.1 uncultured Planctomycetales bacterium | reverse complement strand
CCCCAGTCGCCGCCCGCCCACCACGCCCCGCTCGCCGCCGCACTCGTCAGGTACCACACGTCGTTGTAGCAGTACTCCTCGATGTCATGGCTGTGACCCTGCAGCAGCGCCTTGACCTGGTGCCGCTCCAGCACCTCCCGCAGCTCCTTCGTGTCCCACAGCACCATGTGCCCGTCCATCGCCTTGTAGTCCGGCCGTCCGCTGAGCTGCCCCCGGTTGCAGAACGCGGCAATGTGCGTCACCGCCACCGTCGGCCGGCCCCCCGCCGCCCCCAGGTCATACGCCAGCCACTGGAGTTGCTCCGGCCCGATCCGCGGCTCATACGTCAGGCCGCTGTCCGCCTGGATCTCGAACATCGAATCCAGAACCACGAAATGCCAGCCGCCATGATCGAAGCTGTAGGTGGTTTTTTCCCACCCCAGGGCCTTCATGATCATCTTCTTGCCCAGGTCCGGGTCGCTCAACGGCACCTTGCGGCGCGGGCCCCACCCCAGCCCGTCGTGGTTCCCCAGGCAATTGTAGTAGGGCATCTCCAGCGTATCGCTGATCTCCCGGTACAGCCGGATCTGCTCGGCGAAATCCGCCTTCTCGTTGTAGCAGCCGTCGAAGGCCAGATCGCCCCCCATCAGCACGAACGTCGGCCGCGGCCGCAGCGCGTTGATCGACGCCACGCACGCCCGGTAGCCCTGGTCGCCCTGCCGCCGCGGCGTGACGTGCATGTCCGTCAGGTGCACGAATGTGAACGGCCGGCCCGCCGCAGCCGCGTTCTGCTCCGCCCCCGCCCATCGCGCATCGCCGCCGCTCCGGCACCCCCCGGCCACCGCCGCCGCCCCCGCCGCACATACGCCCCCCAGCAATTCACGTCGTGTCAGACTCATGCATGTCACCTCTGGGGCTGATTGTCTCCCCCGTGCGCAGTGCCAATCCGGCAGAGCCCGTTCGTCGCCGCTCTGCTCGTACCGCCACCCATCGGAGCCGATGGCCTCCGCGTCGCCGATGCCGTTTGTGGTAACACAGTTTCGATCGCCCGCGCCAGGCCCGACCTTCGTGTGTGCTCAGCGTGCCGCCTCTGCGAATAGAGCCCAAAGTGCAGGCGAGGGGTTCACGAGGAGGACTCCGCGGCCGCCCATGCCCCGCCCCCGCCGGCGGCCTCCATCTGGACACTGCCGATACGCACCGGACATCAGGCCGGGTTTCATTTCGCCTCGAAGCTCACCCCTTCCGCCGGCCCACCCTCCACTGCGCCGATTTTACAGCACAGCGACCAGTCGCCGCCTCCCTGCGTCACCTTGACCATCAGCGCGTTGTCGCCCGCCTTCAGCGTCGCCTGGACCTGGTCGCCATCGCAGTTCAGCGCACGGGTGGCATTCTTCTCATGCACAACCTGCCCGTCGAGCCACACCTTGAGCCCGTCATCGCTGCCGAAGCTGAGAATGACCTTCTGCTCGCGCTCGGAGCGGATCAGCACGCGGGCATAGGCGCAGCAGTTCTCGGCCGCGCCGAGCTTCTTGAGGTCAATCACGCCGGCCTGCGCCTCGCGCTTGTTGAGCCGCAGCGGCTTCCATTCGGCCGAGCCCGGCGACTCTTCAGGCGCAAACGGCATGCCGAACAGCTCCTGCGGACCCTTTCCCGGCCGCCGATACGGCCCGCTCACCGCCCACGTCGTGATGTGCGTGGGCTTCCACGTCTTGAGGGCCGCCTTAGCCGCCTGGCTCACCGATTCCTCGCTCGATCGGGCCGCCGACCGGATCACCGGCAGCGCCGCCTCGCTCTGCATCTGTGCCAGCAGCCGGATCAAGGCAATCTTCCCCGCCGCCGGCGACTGATCCATCGCCGCCGTGAGCACCTTCGTGCTTTCCTCGTTGTCGCCCGCGCGACGGCAGGTCGAGGCAATCGCCTGCTCGGCCAGCTTGCCGTCCGCCTCGCTCTTCGTCTTCGTCAGCAGATCGACCAGCGCGGGCAGGTCCTGCGTTTTGGCGATGCGCTCCAGCGCCGTCAGCGCGGCCGCTCGCGCCGGCTCGTCGCCGCGGCGGGCAGCCTCGAACACCATCGGCTTGGCCGCCGCAATCCGACGCCCCCACACCGCGTACAGAAGCTCGACACGCTCCGCGCCGCTCGCCTTCTCCAGGCGCTCGACGATCAGCCCATCCACGTCCTTTCCGTGCAGCGCGGCCATCGCTTTCCGCGCCGCTTCGCGCTCCGCACCCTGCCCCTGCGTGCCCCGCTCGATCACCAGTTTCAGCACCGAGCTGTCACCCAGCCTGCTGATCGCCCCCAGGGCCGCCAGCCGCACCTCGGCTTCACCTGACGCCGCCTCATCCGCCACCGCCTTCAGCGCCGACCGGTCGCCGCGCTCGCCGATCACCTCCAGCAGCAGCCCCCTGGCCGACCCGCGGGCCGCCTGCATCGCCTGGACGATCCCCGGCGTCGCGCTCTTGTCCATCCGCTGCAGGCACCGCGCGGCGATCAGTTGCAGGTGCTCGTCTTCACCGTTCACAAACTCGATGAGCTTCGGAACCGCATCGGCCCCCTTCGCCGCAGCCAGGCCGGTGATCGCCGCCATGCGGACCGTCTCCGGCTCTGAGCCAGTCATAAGTTCGTTATAGATCTCTGCGGCCTCGCCCGCCCGGCCCGCCGTCCGCAGGTGATCCGCGGCCCGCAGCGACGCGTCCACCACCACCGTCCGCATCCCGACCGGCGCCGACCTGCGAAGATCGGCCAGCGCCTTCACGGCCGCCGGATCGCTGATATCCGCCAGCCCGGACACCGCCGCCCGGGCCACGGCCGCTTCCTGCCCGCCGGCCAGCTTCGCAAAGGTGCCGACACTTTCCGTGTCCTGGCGCCAGGCCAGCGCGTTGATCAGGGCCACCTGCAGATCCGGATCCCGCTCTCCAGCCAGCGCGGTGCGCAGGGCCGCTGCCGCCTTTGGCGACGGATTGTTCGCCAGCGCCCGGCGCGCCGGGTCGCGGATCTCCGGGTCCGACTCCTTCATGATCGCGGTTAGACCCTCCACCACCTCCTCGGCCCCAAGCGTCTCGAGCTTGCGCAGCATCCACACCCGCGCGGGCTTGGCCGTCTCGGGGCCCAGCCTGGCCATCATCGCGCGGGCCAGCCCCGCCCGCCGGCTCTCCTGCCCCGGAGCGGCCGCCTCGTGGCACAGCTTCTCCAGCTCGAGTTGCGCGTCCTTGCGGTCCGGGATCTGCGACGCCCCCATCCCCGGCAGCAGTTTCTCGATCGTCGCCGCATCGTCAGATTCACCGCCCGGCGCCGCAGCCGACAAACCCGGCCCCGCCAGCGCACCCGTCAGCAACACAACGATCCATTTCACGCGTGATCTCATCTCCATCGCTCCCCGATCTCAAATCCTCAGAATCCAACCCTCAAATCACGACGCTCAGTTCTCAAACCCCAGACTTCAGATCCCAAATCGCGGATCTCTCAGATCTTGAATCTCAAATCTCCAATTCCAACTATCAGATCCCAACTCTCATCACAGTCTACCCTATTCCACGGCAGCGCTTCTGCCACCCGACCTCCTCACTTCTCACGTCCTACAAATACAGTCTCCACGGCCCGCGCTTCGGCCGGTCGAGCCATCGGCTGGCCTCCAGATCACCGACGATCTCCTGCTTGACCGGATCCCACTTGATCGGCCGATTCAGCCAGCTCGCGATGTTCGCCAGGTGGCACACGATGATCGTGCTCGCCCCGATCGCCACGTCGCAGATGGGCCGCTGCCGGTTCCGGATGCAGTTGATCCAATCCTGCTTGTGACCGGGGCTCTCGTACAGGTGAATCTCGTCGGGCCCGATCCGCTCGTTCATGAGCTCGGCCGGCCAGGTCTTGAGATAGCCACGGTTCACCTCGACGCGGCCCTCGGTGCCGGTAAACAGCACACCGTTGACCCCGCCGTGGCCCTCCGCCTCGCCCGCCCGGAACATGCGCACGCCGTTTTCATAAACGAACGTGAGCGGCGTCTTCTTCGCGTCGTCGGGGGGATGGATCTCGACCGGCCCGTGGCCGTCCATCCCCATGCCCCACTGGCCGATGTCGAAGTGGTGCGCGCCCCAGTCGGTGGTCATGCCGCCCGAGTAATCGCGGATGCGCCGCCAGCCCCCGCCGTAGTCCCCGCTGCACCGCTCCGCGTTGTACGGCTGCCACGGCGCCGGCCCCAGCCAGCGGTCCCAGTCGAGCCCCTCGCGCACCGGCTCTTCGGGCAGGTACTTCTCTTCAGAAGGCATGCCGATGCTGACGTGCACGGTCTGCAGCTTGCCGATCCGCCCGTTCTGAACGAGCTCGCACGCGAAGCGGAAGTTGTGCTCGCTGCGCTGCTGGCTGCCGGTCTGGAACACGCGGTTGTAGCGCCGCATCGCCGCAACCATCTCCTGCGCCTCGCGGATGGTCAGCGTCAGCGGCTTTTCGGAGTAGATGTCCTTGCCCATCCGCGCCGCGTGAATCGCGACGATCGCGTGCCAGTGATCAGGCACCGCGCAAAGAACCGCGTCGATGTCCTTGCGCTCCAGCAGCTTCTCGAATTCGTTGTACTCGTCGCAGCCCTTGAAGCTCCCCGCCTGGCGGTCCGCCGCGTACTTGTCTTCGACCTGCTTGCGGGCATTCCGCCGCTTGACCGCATCGACATCGCACACCGCCACGATCTGGAGCTGGGCCCGCATGTCATTGCTGTTCAGGATGTCGCCCAGGTGCCCGCCGCCCATGTTCCCGATGCCGATCATGGCCATCGTGATCCGCTCGCTCGGCGGCTTCCATCCGCCGCGCCCCAGGGCCGAGGCGGGCACGAAGTACGGGGCCGCCAGAGTCCCCGCGGCCGTTCTGAGCAACGTTCGACGCGTCACTTTCTTCTGTCGAGACATGATGCCGTCCTTTCACCATCCCGCCCCGCGGCGGATCCGCGCACGCGATCGGTCGCCCCGGGCAATTCGGGCTCAATAGCCTACTGCGCCCGCCCGCCGGAATACAGCCCCACGCCCATCGGGCATGTCGCACGCTGTGGGTGGCCCCTCCCGCCGCGGGCGGGGTGGGGAACCTGAAGATGGTTGCCGCTGAGTCGCTCGAGGAGGCGTGGATGCGGCCGGTGACGTGGCCATCTTTTCGTGTCCCCCATCTCTTGCCGCAGGTTATAATCAGGCATGCCCGCTGGCGACTGCATGACCGATCCTGTTCGCCCCGCCGACCTCTGGACGCTCGCCCTCGAGCGCCCGCAGATCGACCCATCGGACCTCGCGGCAGCCATCGAACGGCAGGTGGTCCAGCGCGCTCTGGACTTCCGCACGCGCCTGCTGATCCGCGACTCTTTGGAAGCACTCGCCAGCTTCTGGGGACGCGAGCGGGTCGATGAATGGGTTCGTCGATCGCCTCATGCCCGGGAAGTGAAGGCGATTGCACACGAGGATCTGGGCGCGCCGGGATTCCCTTCACTGAGGCAACGCCTGATGGATGCAACCCGACCGGAAGTGGTAAAGCAGTATCTCCGTGAGCTGGGATCGCGTGTGTCACGCCCCACCCGCCTCGCCATCGGCGGCTCGATCTCTCTCATTCTCTCGCACCGCCTCTCCAGACGAACCGAGGATATCGACGTCGCCGATGAAGTCCCGGCGATACTTCGAGAGCAGCATGAATTGTTGAGCACATTGCTTCATCGCTACGGTCTGCAGCTCACGCACTTCCAATCCCACTATCTCCCCGCCGGCTGGGAGGCGCGCCTCAAGCGGCTGGGTGACTTCGGACGCATCGAGGTCCTGCTCATCGATGAATACGACGTCGCGGCAGGCAAGATGTTCAGCGCGCGAGACAAAGACCGCGACGATCTGCGCGTCCTGGCCACGCAACTCGACAAAGCCGCCTTGGCCGATCGTCTGCGGACCTCCGCCCGCGCATTGCTCGACGAACCGCCGCTCCGCCAGAACGCGCAGACCAACTGGTACATCGTCTACGGCGAGCCGCTGCCCACATGACCATTCGCTGACCACCGAAGCATTGAGCCCCGCAGGGCAATGGCCATTGAAGCCGTCATGCCCTGCCCCTACTATGAAGCAGGATGGAGGCCGCTATGCCTGCGACCATCATTGAACCCAGACCGGGTGTGGATCTGGGCCGTGTTGTCGTCTCGATCACGGTGGAGAACGTCGAAGATCGCGAGCGGGCCGAGCGCGGCGAGATCCCGCCTGAGGCTGTTCGCCGCTTAACCACCGACGCACTCGTCGACTCGGGCGCGACGTTTCTGTCGATGCCAGAATCCATGGTGCATGTGCTGGGACTCAAGTTCGACCGGACGAAGGATTCTCGAACCGTCACCGGCCCTGTCACGTTGAACGTCTACCGGGGCGCCCGGCTCGATGTCCAGGGCCGCGCTGTCACCGAGGAGGTCCTCGGCCTCCCCGAGGGCCGTCAGGTCCTTCTGGGCCAGATCCCCCTCGAACGCCTCGACTTCTGGATCGACATCGTCAACCACCGCCTCGTCGGCAATCCCGAACACGGCGTGCAGTGGATGGCGGAGGCGTTCTAACGACGCAGTTTGACGAACCGGGCGTAGGGCTCTTCCCACCGCGACGAATCCTTCGGCTCATACACGATCACCTCAAATGAGCGCCGGATGAGTTCGCGGGCGTCGCGGATGTTGCCCAGTGCGCCGATGGCGATGGCCTGGATGGCGATGTTGCCCGCGGCGGTGGCCTCGATAGGGCCGGCGACGACGGTGCGGCCGGTGGCGTCGGCCGCCCACTGGCACAGGTGCGTGTTCTGCGTGCCGCCGCCGACGATGTGGATCGTCTCCGCCCGACGGCCGGTGCATTCCTCGATGCGGGCCAGCGTCTGGCGGTAGGTGAGGGCCAGGCTCTCCAGGCAGCAGCGCACCATCTGGCCCGGTGACTCTGGAACCCTCTGATTCGTGCGCCGGCAGTACTCCGCGATGCGGGCGGGCATGTCGCCGGGCGCCAGGAACGACGCGTCATCCGGATCGAGCACCGCCGTGAACGGCTCGGCCGCCGCCGCCAGCCTGCTCAGCTCGGCATACTCGTAGCGTTTCCCCGCCCGCTCCCATGTCCGCCGGCATTCCTGCACCAGCCACAGGCCCATGATGTTCTTGAGGAAGCGGTACGTCCCGCCGAAGCCGCCCTCGTTCGTGAAGTTGTAGCCCAGGCTCCGCTCGTTGATGATCGGGGCGTCCACCTCCATGCCCATGAGCGACCACGTGCCGCTCGACAGAAACGCCCAGCCCGCCCCGCCCGCCGCAGGCACCGCCGCCACCGCCGAGCCCGTATCGTGCGTCGCCGGCGCGATCACCTGCACGTCGCCGCCGATCTCCTCGCGAACCCACGGCACGATGGAACCCAGCACCGTGCCCGCCGAAACGATCTCGCCGAACACCCCCGTCGGGATTCCGAACCGCGAGATGAGATCCGTCGCCCACCCGCCCTTCCGCGGGTCGTACGCCTGCGTCGTCGTCGCATCCGTGAACTCGTTGCACTTGCGCCCCGTGAACCAGTAGTTGAACAGGTCGGGCATCATCAGCAGCGTGCGGGCCGTCTCGAGCTGCGGCGAGCCGCCCAGCTTCATCGCCAGCAACTGGAAGATCGTATTGAACTGCATGAACTGAATGCCGGTCTGGCGGAAAACCTCCTCGCGCGGCACGATCGAGAACGCCCGTTCGAGAATCCCGTTCGTGCGGGCGTCGCGATAGTGAAACGGGTTGTTCAGCAGGCCGTCTTTCGCATCGAGCAGGGCATAGTCCACGCCCCACGTATCGATGCCGATACCCTGCAGCCCGCCCGCTTCCCGGATGGCGTGGGCAACGCCGGCCTTCATCTCGCTCCAGAGCCGCAGCACGTCCCAGTGCAGCTCGTCGCCCGTGCGCACCGGCCCGTTGGCGAAGCGGTGCAACTCGCGCAGCTCCAGCTTGGCGTCACTGACGCTCCCCAGCACCACACGGCCGCTCTCGGCCCCCAGATCGATCGCCGCAAAATGACCAGCCTTCATACGTGCCTCCTCGATTCAGCCGTCGAGTGCTCCAGACAATTGGGCGCGGGCATTGTAAATGGAGCGGCGCAGATGTTCACCACCGGGGGCGCCTCCGTCCTGTCTGGGTATGTCAGCTCTTGCCGGCGGAGCCGCCGTTTGTGGTGCAGGCGTCTCGCCTGCACGCCACGGCGGAATCGCTCCATGGGGCGAATCTCGCCTTCACCACGGCGAATCTCCCCATGGGGCAAATCTCGCCCATGGCGGACATGGCGAACGCCGTGGCTTCCACCTGACACCACTCCGCGGCTCACCAGGAATCACCCGCGGAAGTCGAATCATCCGGGGCAAGCCGAATCACAACGGACTAAACACGAATCAACGCCGGCCGGACGACCACGATCAACGGCCACCGGAGGCCCGACGCGGCCATCGCGGTGACAGGATACTTTCCCGCTGGCGTTCCCGCGGGAATCTCGAATTCGTAGACTCCCGCACCAAGCAACCTGGGCGCCTGCCACTCATGCGGAAGCTCCCACCGCAGCGCGCCCGGATCGCCGCTGACTTCCACGCGCATCCGGTCTCCGGCCCCATGAGAAACCGCACTCAGGCGCAGCGACCACACCGGCGTCACGCTGCTCCACTCCAGCGGCGAGCGCCCGCGGATGTACAATGGAAAACCCGGCTCGTACGTGACCGACCACGTTTCGCCCGTTCTCACCGGCTTCACCGCCGCGCCGACCGCATCGAACACCTCGACCTCGCCGGGCGTCCGAAACGAGACGATCCCGCCCGATTTGGGCGAGCACAGGGCAATCGTATCCACTTTGCCATCGCTGAACCGGAACGCATACCCATCCGACGGCGAAACCTGCCACTCCACCCGCCCCACCACCCGCGACCGTCCCAGCAGCCGCCCGATCGCGGCCAGCGTCGTATAACCCGGCTTGGGCAGCAGATCGTGCCGCACCAGCCCGAAGTTCATCTCGTTGTAGAACGGGTCCACCCCGTCGTTGCGGAAGTCGTACCACGAGACGCTCTCGATCGCCCCGCTCGCCAGCGAAAGCAGGTAAACACGGGCCACGAGCGACGCCTGGTTGCGCTCGCTGTAGCCGGTCAGAAGCTGCGTGGGAAAGCCGATCTCGGTGATCCACACCGGCCGCCCGCCCACGAGGTTTTTCGCCTCCTGCAGCTCGGTCAGATACGGCAGGTCTTCGAGCACGCCGCGATACGGATGAATCGTCAGGTCGTCGAACCGGCCGCCCCACTTCATCACGTTCTCGATGAACGTGCGGTCGATCCCCGCGGTCGAGCAGCCCAGGACCACCGCATCCGGGTCCTCCGCCTTGATCGCCTCGTACGCCTTCGTGAGCAGCTTCGCGTACAGCTCCCTGGGCCCGCTCCAGAAGAAGATGTTCGGCTCGTTCCAGATCTCCCAGTGGCGGATCCGACCCTTGTAGTGCCGCACCATTTCGCGTGCCCACCGGCAGTACTGCTCCACGCCCTCATCGGTATAGGTTTTCGCCCAACCCGACCAGTACGCCAGCAGGCCGTAGACGCTGATCCCGTGCTCGCGGGCGATGTCCACCATCTGGTCGTAGAACGCCCAGTTGAACTCCCCTTCCCGCGGCTCGATGCTCGCCCAGCCGAACTCCTCGCGCGACCACTTCACGCCCGCCCGCCGGGCCAGGTCGGCCACGCGCCGCATGTTCTCCGCCGCCTGCGGATGCCCGTTCCAGCGGTAGAGGTACAAACCCGCGCCGACCGCACTCGACGGATTCAACGCCGGATCGGGTGCAGTCTCCGGCACGGCCGCCCAGCCCACATTCGCCGGCGCCGCCTCCACACCCGACTCGATCCAGCGAAACGTCGCATCCGCGAACGGCCGGCCCTCGATCGCCTGCGGAAACGACCGGCTCACCCCCCCGCTCCCGCCCGGGAGCTCCAGGTCAACCGTCTCCAGCCCGATCCGCTCTCCCAGCGTGCGAATCTCGCACACCAGCTTGCCTTTCGCCGGCGCAGCGCGCACATTCCTCAGCAGCACACTGAACTCGAGCCCGTCCCCCTGCTGGCGGACGGATGGAATCAGAATCACCGCCTCGCGCGGCGAATAGCTCGTTTGAATCTCCAGCCTTTTGATGCGGATCTCACCCCGCGCCGGCCCGTCGCGCCGCTCAAGACGCAGCGCCACGAGCCGCAGCGGCAATCGCCGCACGCCGTCGTTCTCGCCTCCAAAGTGCTTCCAACCCGACAGATCGTCGAGCGGCGCCTCCAGCATCTGCGGCCCCTGGCGATCGAGCCGCCCGATTTCGCGCCGGAACCCCTGAAAATGCGAGCCGAGCTCGACACTCACCGCATGGCCCGACCCGTCGCTCTCGACCTCCAGCCGCATCCGCACCGGGGAAGCCAGCAGTGAGAAACCGCCGTACAGCACAGCCTCGCCGGACCCGTCGAACTGGTAGCGCCATACACCATCCCCCCAAACCCTCCCCTGGCCCCCGCCCGCGCCGAGGCCGGGATCGCCCAGCACATCATAAACACCCTCCGCTGATGCGGCGGCGGCGCCACCCTCCCCAACGACCCACGTCACATCGTCGATCCGCAGCACGCCCTCGATCGCATCGCCGCTGTTCTCGATCAGCACGCCAAACTGCCGCATCGGCCAGGCGACCTTGCGGTCGTTGGGTCCGCCCCAGTGGCTCTGCCAGGTGGAGAGCCCGACCTCGAGCTGCTGCCAGTCGCCGCCCGCGAACTCGACCGACTTCTGAAACGCCTGGCCCCGCGAATCCACGGCCCGAAACGTGATGCGGTTCGACCCGGCCTTGTGCAGCCAGAGACGCACGCCCCGATAGTCATTCTCTGCCGGCCACTCGCACCCCGCCTGCACGTAGTTGCCGCCGCCCTTGAACGAGTAGTGCAGAGCCAGGCAGCCGGGCGCCTGATGCCCCTGCCCGCCGTCCCAGGCGAGGCGCCCCGCCGCGCCGGGGAACTCCCTGCCCTCAGAGAAGATCCACCCCTTCGCGTCGCCTTGAACGTCGAAAGTGACGGGCGGCGGCCCCATCGGCGCGGCCGCGGCCAGGATCCGCGGGAACGCAGCCAGGCTGGCAATCACAATCCACGGTGCAGGTCTCAAAGGCGTCATGTCCGTTTCCTCCAGCGGCCGTCATGGTATTCGATCCGCGATGCCTCGCCACACGGCCGGGTGCGATAATACGCGCCTCTCGCATCCAGCCCGCCGCCCCGGCCCCGGAAAGCCTCGAGCCCGCACCGAAAGCCGTCAATCTGCTGGAATCCCTGCACGAGCGGACCGATGTACCCGACATGCCCGTCGGTGCCGGCCCAGCCAGGATGCCTCTTGCCTCCCCGCGGATCATCCGCGCACTGGGCGCACTCACCCGGGCGTCAGATCCCCCCGCCCCTCACCGGGCGAGGCGCCTCCTCCTGCTTCTGCTGGGCGTCTGGCTGGTCAACCTGTTCGATCTGGGTTTCACCCTCGTGGCCACTGAGCAGCGGCTCATGACCGAGCTCAATCCGGTCGCCCGACTCGTCATGAACTGGGGGACCGGGGCGGTGGTGATCTACAAGCTGCTGCTCCTGATCGTCGGCTCGGCTGTCCTGTGGTGGCAGCGGCACCGGCTGCTGACCGAACTGGTGCTCTGGGGGTACGCGGTCGTCTGCGTCGGACTGGCCGTGCACTGGCAGAACCTGTACCACGCGGCCGAGCCGCTCTGGATCGAAGCCGGCACGATCCAGGAGATCCTGCCGCCCAACGCCTCGTACCGGTTCAGCTCGATCAGCCCGCCCGCGGCCGACTCAGACGGGCGTGCGGAAGCCCATGGCACGCAGGGCGCACCACCCGATGCTGGCCTCGACCCACTGAAACACGCCGACGCCCACGAGACCCCCCAGCAACACCCACTCCCACCAGACGGGCGGCCACCACCAGACCGCCGCCCCCAGCCCGGCCCCGACGAATAGGGCGCCGCTCAAAACCCGCGCCCACCGACCCTTCCGATTGATGTTGCACGCCAGCACCATCACCTGACCCCCGTCTGATATCGCCCATCGAGGCAATCAGAACCGCGCCTGTGACGAAGCGGTCCGCGATCACACTGAACAACCCCTCCCCGACGGTCGGGACTCTGCCGGTTTGACCGCTCCTCGCACACGCTCCGAGTCATTGGATCATGGGTCATTCTCTTTAGACATTCAGTCATTAGACATTCGTTATTGCTTCGTCATTCTGGTTTCGTCGTTCGTCATTCGTTATTCCTCCCCCATGGCATTGAATCCCGCACCGCCGGGGTTGATTTACCGCCCGCCACCCGTCATAGTCGTATGAGTCCTCGTGTCGCGGGGCAAACGGAGTATTCATGAGCCGATCCTGCTGCGTGCTGCTGGGTATCTGCGCCTTCTGGAGTGCCCCCGTCCGCGGTGCCGTTCAGATCGGCGTTGCCACCCCCATGCAGAAGGTGATGATCGAGGGCGAGCACCAGGGCTGGCCGTTCCAGGCCGAGTACGAGGGCTGGCTGGCCGGCTCCTACAGCATGGCCCTCGCCCGCGGCGAAGTCGAGGCGTTCCAGGTCGTGGTCATTCCCGACCAGACCCTCACCAACGCCCGCGTGAGCGTCTCGGCCCTCACGCCCCAGAGCGGGCAGGGCCCGTTCAACGGCACCGTCCAGGTCTGGCTCGTCGGGCACGTCCGCTGCTCGAGCCAGCCCCGCTCCGACCTCAACATCCAGTACCCCCCATACCTGGTCAATTACACCGGCGGCTGGTGGCCCGACCCGCTCCTCACCTTCACCGACACGTGCACGATCAACGCCGGCGACCGCGTCGCATTCTGGGTCAACGTGACGACCCAGACGACCACCC
>CAZQEN010000131.1:0-5970 GCA_964591605.1 uncultured Planctomycetales bacterium | reverse complement strand
GCGGCGTGTGGCTCGTCGCGCCAGAGGTCTATACCCCCGGTATCGACGAGTCGCCCCGCCCGGCGACTACGCCGCCACCGTCACCGTGCAGGCCGACGGCCTCACCCCCATCGCGCTCCCGCTGACAGTGCGCGTCTGGGACTTCGACCTGCCCGCCCAGCCGACGCTGCCCACCGCCTTCTCCATCGACAGCCTCTGGCAGGCGGGCTGGGTCTACGGCAGCGCGTGGAATGACACGATCCGCAACAAGTTCTACCAGATGCACCAGGCCCACCGCTTGAGCGTCGCCGAGATCTACTCGCAGCCCCGCTCGCCCGGCTGGTTCGCCCCGTGGCTGCCCCTGAACAACGCCTTCTGTCTCAGCAAGGTGCCGACCAACAGCCCGACCGACCTCGCGTCGCTCTACAGCTCCTTCAGCAGCCTGGGCCGCCTGGGCGAAACGTACGTCTACGGATTCGACGAGGTCGGACCCCAGAGCTTCCAGGACATGTACGCCGCGTTCACCGACATCCACACCGCTCATCCCGGCCTGGCCACCATGACCACCGGCCGCGACCCGAGCTTCGGCACCGCACCCAACAGCTACTTCCTGCGCGGCGCCGTTGATATCTGGGTGCCCGACACAACCACCTATAACCCCTCCGCGGCGGCCGGCCTGCGGGCCGAGGGCAGGAAGATGTGGTGGTACATCGCCGAGGGCCCGCGCCACCCCTACGCCAACTGGTACGTGCAGTACCCGGCCATCGAGGCACGCCTGCTGCTGGGGGCTATGACTTTCAAATACCAGGCCGACGGCTTCCTCTATTACGCCGTCACCAACTGGGGCTACAACAGCGGCCTGCCCAGAAACCAGCCCATCACCGGCGGCCCCTACACCAACTGGAACCCGATCGTCGCCTGGACCGACAAGTACAACGGCTGGCTCGACGGCGATGGCCAGCTCTATGTCGCCGGCCCGCCCGAAGTCGGCCCCCTGCCCACCATCCGCCTCGAAAACATCCGCGACGGCCTGGAAGACTACGAGTACCTCCACAAGCTCAGAACCCTCGCCGCCCTCATCGGCCGCTGCCCCGGCAGCGACCCCGCCCAGGCGTCCTTCCTGGTCAACGCGAACTCGCTGCTCACCGTACCGTTCAACATCGTCGCCTCCATCTCCAGCTACACCCGCAACCCCGCGACCCTCTACGCCTATCGCCAGCAGGTGGCCGAGGCCATCCTCGCCGGCCAGCAGCTCCTCACCACGCTCACCATCCCCGCCGATACCGACGCCGACGGCCGCGGCGACCCCTGCGACAACTGCCCCACCGTCGCCAACGCCGACCAACTCGACACCGACACCGACGGGACAGGCGACGCCTGCGACCCCGACGCCGACAACGACGGCGCGCCCAACACCGCCGACAACTGCCTGCTCACCCCCAACGCCGACCAGCTCGATACCGACGCCGACAGCGATGGCGACGCCTGCGACAATTGCCTCACCACCCCCAACCCCGACCAGCAGGACACCGACGCCGACGGCCGCGGCGACGCCTGCGACAACTGCCGCTTCGCCGCCAACGCGACCCAGCTCGACGGCGATGCCGACGGCGTCGGCGACGACTGCGACAACTGCCCGGCCACCCCCAACGCCGCTCAGGAGGACGAAGACGAAGACGGCCTGGGCGACCTCTGCGACCCCAGCCCCTACGGCGGCCCGCGCCTCGACGAGCAGTTCGACGGCATGCTCACCGGCGATCTCAAGATCGGCTCCGCCAACCAGACGACCATGCTCGCCCGCTGGCCGCTCACCCTCGGCTCGACCCCCGGCACGTTCCGCACCAATGCTGGCGTCACCCCCGGCGGCGGGGCCATGGACACCAACAGGAACCTCGCTTTCCGCATGACGGCCAGCCTCGAGCCCGACATGACCGCCGGCTACGGCCCGGGCAACCCGGGCATCGGCCCGGGCGCCCTCGCCCACGGCACCGACGAGAAGGCCCTCACCCTCGAGTTCTCCGTCGATTTCCGCGGCGAGCCCTACGGGCGGCTCTCGAACTTCTACGTGGAACTCTCATATGACGACGGCGCCGGCAACGACCCCCCGCCCCGCACCGGCATGACCACCGAAGACCCCAACCTGGGCAACGGCGACCAGGGCCCCTGGCGGGCCGACCGCGTCTACCGCTCGCTCGCCTTCGGCTCGTTCACCGCGGTCAACCGCACCTCCGACTTCAACGGCGTCGGCACCCAGGGCGCCGCGTCGTACTTCGACGGCTACCGCTGGCACTACAGTCCCTACCTGCGCGACGTGAACAACCAGACGGCCGCCCTCTGGAAGAGCGCCCACGGCGGCGTGACGCGCTTCAAGATGGTCATCCGCACCAGCACCGTCCAGCTCTCCGTGACCAGCCCCCAGTCCACCAGCCACGGCCCCTTCACCGTCGCCCGCGCCTACACCGGCCCGTTCAACCGCATCAGCCTCACCATGGGCAACCCGCTCCGCAACGACGCCATCAGCAGCTACGTCGACGCCGTCGAAGTGCGCAACGGCCTCCTCCTCACCCCCGTCGTCGAGTACGCCCGCTTCGATCTCGACGAGGACGGCGACGTCGACCGCGACGACCTGTCCCTCCAGCGGGCCTGCAGCGGCGGCCCGAACGTCCCCCACAACGGCGGCGACCTCTGCACCCGCGCCGACGCCGATGCCGACGGCGACATCGACCCCAACGACTTCGGCGCCGCCCAACGCTGCGCCTCCGGCCCCAACCACCCCGCCAACCCCGCCTGCGGCCAGTAACCCCCCGTAGGTCCGGCCTGCCCGTAGGTCTCCCGGCGCGCCGGGACCGGGCCGGACCTGACCCTCGTACGTCCGCCCTGCCGGGGCGGACCTGCCCACAGTAGGTCCGCCCTGCCGGGGCGGACCTGACTCCGTCATTGCCGATTGCCGATTTCCAATTGCCGATTGGGAAAGGCGAAGAGCCCATTCGTGACCATGCGGCTTGCGGGAATTGGGTTCGATTTGTTTTTTGTCCATGGTTCGCCGCGGCGACAGGCGAATCCCCATGGCGGACCCGTCGTCCGCTGTCCGATCTCGGCCGGGCGGGGGAGATCTGGCTTCGTTTTGCAGCGGGACGATGGGGCCGAGCGGGGAAGTCAGACCTGGCGGGGTCAAAAATGAAGGTTGGGCGGCTCGGATTGGGTTCGATTTGTCTCCGGTCCGTTTCCCGTATTCTGGTGACGTGCGGGCGCGGTGCATGGGTGACTCCTTCGGGAACTGAACATGACACCTGTCCGGGAAAAGGGTGTGATTTCGGAACGGACGGAATGGGGATGCGACTTCTGAGCTCCTGATTCTCGAATCTGAGCCTCCGGGTCGGGGGCTAGGCGGCTGGGCGGATCGCAGGCCGGCGCGCCGGTACTTCGCTCTGCTCAGCATCTCACATTTCTCATCCGGTTCCTGCGGAATTCCGTCATGCTTGAAGCGCGGGCCAAAATCGCTATCCTGTATCGTTTGTTCCGTCCCCCCCCGGCGTGTGGAGTCGCGCCGGTTCGTGCCCGAGCGCAGGAGACGCTCAACCATGGCCAGAAGCAAATACGCTCCGGCCCTGTTCGAGGTGATCAACGCCCGGCAGGATGCCAAGAGCGGCACGCGGCTGTCGCTGCCCAAGTGGTGGAAACGCGAAGGGCAGCCGGATGCACCCCCGGCGGAGGAAACCCCGGCCCCGGCCGAGGAGACGCCCCCGGGCGTGCCCCCCGAGCCCATGGATGAGGCCCCCGAGCCCGGGCCCGCCGCCTTGGCGGCGACCCCGTCGGCTGCTCCGGCGAGCCCCCCGGCCCTGCCGGCAGCGCCCGTGCGGGAGGCGGCCCGTCCGCCGATGGCCCTGGAGGACGAAGGGCTGGACGCGCCGCCGATCGTGCAGCTCCGGGCTGGACGGCTGGCCCTGTCGCTCAACCCGGTGAGCGCGGCCGTGATGGCCGGCGTCGTGCTGATCGCCCTGTTTACGTCGTATCAGCTCGGGCGCAGCTCGGGCTTTACCGCGGGGAGCCGCACGGCGGCCGCCCCCGCCAGTCAGGATGAGATGGATCGGCTCCTCAACGGACCGGCCAAGCCGGAGGTGATCAAGAACGTGGCCCCGCAGCCGCGGCCCCGATCGACGGTCAGCCAGACCCCGGCCAGACCGGCGGCAGGCCCAGCCCCGACGGCAGCGGTCAAGAATCCGCCCGCGGCGGCGCCGCCCGTGGTGGCCCCCAAGCCGGCCGGCGGCCGGCACGTGCTCATCGAGAGCTTCAAGGCCGACCACGGCCAGTCCGCCGAGTTCGCCCAGACCTGGCTGGCGGAAAAAGGGTACCAGACGCGCCTGGAGAAGCGCGAGGATGCCTGGCGGCTCTACAGCCAGGAGTCGTTTGAGGATGACGCCCAGGCCGGCAGGTACGTCGAGGCCATGCGGCAGATCGGCCCGCAGCTCAACAGCGCCCTGAGCAAGGCGAAGCTGCCCAACTACCGGTTGACGTCGCCGATCCAGGTGAGGACGAAATAACCGGGCCGGGCCCGGACAAGACGAATACCGTTTGGAGAATGAAGATATGTCGTTGGATCGTTCCCTCAAAACCGCCAGTTCACTGTCCCGGCACCGCAACGTGCTGACCCGCGCCGAGCGCCTCAAGCGGCTCAAGGACGCGGAACGCTGGTCAGAGGAAAAAAGTGTCTTTGGCCTTCCTAAGGTGGTCAACCGGACCACCAAGGTAGGCAAGAAGGTCAAGAAGAAGGAAGAGGGCACTGAGGGCGCCGCCGCTCCGGCCGCCGCGGGCGCTGCCCCGGCCGGCGCCGCCGCACCGGCCGCCAAGGGCGCCGCCCCTGCCAAGGGCGCCGCTCCGGCGGCCAAGCCCGCCGGCAAGGACGCCAAGAAGTAGACCGGTTCCTCCGGGCTTGATGCGTACGACGAGCCCGGAGCGCCCGCGAGGCCCGCCGCTCTCGCCCGCGCTCCGGGCTCCGGTATCGATGCACATGACGACCCACGACGCAGAACGGTTCCTCTCGTCGCGCAGCCGCTCCGTGGACGCCTCGGGCATCCGCAAGGTCTTCGACCTCGGGGCGAAACTGGCCGACCCGATCAACTTCTCCATCGGCCAGCCCGACTTCCCCATGCCCCCCGGCGTGCGCCGGGCGGCCATCGAGGCGATCGAGAAGGGCTGCAACGGCTACACCGTCACCCAGGGCATCGCCCCGCTGCGCGAACGCTTGGCGGCGGATCTGAAGGCCGAGTTCGGCCTCGATCTGCCCGTCCTGGTCACCTCGGGCGTCTCCGGCGGGATCGTGCTGGCCCTCATGGCCCTGCTCAACCCCGGCGACGAGGTCGTCCTGGGCGATCCGTACTTCGTGATCTACAGGCATGCGGTCCGGCTGGTGGGCGGCGTCCCCGTACTGGTCGACACCTACCCCGACTTTCGCTTCCGGCCGGAGGCATTCGAGAAGGCCATCACCCCGCGGACCAAGCTCCTGGTCGTCGCTTCGCCCAGCAATCCAACCGGAGTGGTCCTCAGCGAGGCCGAGCTGCGGGCCGCCGCCGACCTGGCCGTGCGGCACAACCTCATCCTGCTGCTCGACGAGATCTATAACGCGCTCACCTACGACGGCCCCTGCCCGCCCTCTCCGCTGACCGCGGCGCCCGACCGCGTCCTGCTGCTGCGCGGCTTCTCCAAGAGCTACTCCATGACCGGCTGGCGGCTCGGCTACGCCGCCGGCCCGAAGTTCCTCATCGACGAGATGACCAAGCTCCAGCAGTACACGTTCGTCTGCGCCCCCAACGTCGCCCAGCACGCGGGCCTGGCCGCCCTCGATGCCGACGTCTCCGGCCACGTCGCCGACTACCGCCGCAAACGCGACCTGGTCTGGGATCGCCTCAGCGGGGCATTCGAGATGGTCAGGCCGGGTGGCGGCTTTTACTTCTTCCCGAAGGTTCCGGCCCGCTACGCCGACGACCAGACCTT
>CAZQEN010000130.1:0-18839 GCA_964591605.1 uncultured Planctomycetales bacterium | reverse complement strand
GTAGCGCAGGAGCGTCGAAACGACGATGTTGACCGCGTTCACCATCGCCATGATGTAAAGCGGCGTGCGCGTGTCGCCCATGCCGCGCCAGCACGAACTCGCGATCGACGTGACGGCCAGAAGCACGTATCCCGCGGAAACCGTGTGGAAGTACAGCGTGGCGATCTGGCTGGTTCGGACGTCCCAGTCCAGCGCGCGGGGCAGCATCGGAGCCCCCAGCAGCACCGCCGCCGCAACGATCGCCCCGAGCACGAGCGATGCGGACACCGACTGGTTCGCGAAATGGTTCGCCCCCCGTCCATCACCCGCGCCGGCATGCCGCGATACCAGCGCCGTCGCCCCCGCCCCGATGAAACCGAAGAGCAGGCTGGCCAGCCAGTCGACCATCGCGCCCAGGCCGATGGCCGCCGTCGCCTCCTTGCTGACCGTCCCCGCCAGATACGTGTCCGTGAGCCCGACCAGCAGGTTCAGGAACTGCTCGACCAGCACCGGCACGGCCAGGAACAACAGGGCACGGCTCACCGGGCCCGACAGCAGCGCGCCTCCCTGGAGGCTCGGTACGGCCGTCGTCTCGCCCACCGCCGCGCCGGCCGCAACTTCTTCATCAACGACTTCAGGCAAACCCCGGAACTCCGTGGCGGCGCGACGGATCGAGTCGCAGGAATACAACACGGGCGCCGGCCTCGCGCGCACGGCGCAACTCCGGAGTATAGGCGCCGCGGTTCGATGTCGCGATAGCCTTTTTCCCGAGGCGGTAGGTCCGGGTCCGTGACAGCTTGGGCGGGGTGGCATGGGCAGCTTCGGCTTCGCTGAGCGAAGCCGAAGCTGCCCGTGTGGGCCTCCCCACGGGTCCCGGCGCGCCGGGACCCATCCACCCGCCTGCCTTGTCACGCACCCGGTAGGTCGGTCATGACACGACCCGGACGGTCGTCTCTGTGAGGTGCTCAGTCACCAATCCCGAATGACCAAATTCGGAATACGGTCACCCGTCGAGAATGGCTTCCGCCTCTTCCCGGTAGGCGTCCATGATGTAGGGAATGCCCGTGATTCTGGCGCACTCCTGCGTCAGGCTCATGAGGTCGCTGCGCCGGATGGCCGGCAGGCTGAACCGCCGTGCTCCGGCCATGAACTGCTGCAGCCCGACCGCCAGCTTCTGGGCATAGGAGTAGATGCCGACTGCTCCCAGCGGGATCCTGCTCATCTCGGCCGGCCCCACGAGCTGCGCGACCTGCTCCCAGCACACGAAGATCTCTTCGAGCTTGCTGCCGTACTGACTGACGGTCTTGGGCAGGCCGCCGTTGTTCATCCACAGGCCGACGTTCTTGCCCACCATGCCCGGGATCATCAGCGCCCGCCCCATGCAGACCGCTTTCACAAACGGCGCTCCCAGGGCGAGGGCCTTGAAAATGTGGTCCTCCGCGCTGAAACCGCCGGCCAGCGCCAGGTCGGGCACACGCTCATCGCGTGCGGCCAGCCGGGCGGCGAATTCCGCAGCGGCCGAGTGGAGGTAAATGGGCGGCATGCCCCACTCCTCCATCATCCGCCACGGGCTCATGCCCGTCCCGCCCGATGCACCGTCGATCGTGAGCAGATCGATCTTCGCCCGGCTGCCCCACTTGAGGGCCATGGCCAGCTCGCGCAGCCCGTACGCCCCCGTCTTGAGCGTGATCCGCTTGAAGCCCAGTTTCCGCAGCCGCGCCACCTCGGCCAGGAACGAATCCTCGCTGATGAAACCCAGCCGGCTGTGCCGCTCGAACTCGTGAATCGCCCCCTCCCGGTAGGCCAGCTCGATCGCCGGATCCGACGGATCGGGCGTGACGATGTACCCGCGCCGCTGCAGTTCCCGCGCCCGATCGATGCACTGCACCTTGATCTCGCCGCCGATGCACTTGGCGCCCTGCCCCCACTTGAGCTCGATAGCCTGCAGCCCGTGCTTGTCGATGATGTACTCCGCCACGCCGAGCCGCGTGTCTTCGACGTTCATCTGCACGAGCATCTCGCCGAGCCCGCGGTGATACCGCCGGTACATCGCGATGCGCCGATCCATGTCGGGCGCGCTCGTGACCTTGCCCCGGGCGTTCAGCTCGAGCTGCGGGTCAATCCCGCAGACGTTCTCGCCGCACACCAGCGTGATGCCCGAAAGCGCCGCCCCGACCGCAAAGTGCTCCCAGTTCTTGCGGGCGATCTCCGTCGATCCGAGTGCCCCGGTGAAGAACGGAGCGGCCATCTTGACTTGGGTGTCCCAGCCGTAGGCTGTCTCGACCGAAACCCGGGGGAAGATGCAGGTGTCCGGATCGCCCGGCACGCCCGCCGGCAGTCCGTCCGCACCCAGGGCATAGCCCTGCACGTTCAGATGTGAATAGTCGACGGGGTAGTCCTTGTCGCAGCCGGCCGTCACTTCGCCGAAGGGACCGGGATAGATGACCTCCCGGCCGCGGAACGTGGCCCGGAAGACCTCGCAGTTCCCCTTGCATCCGTCGATGCATCGGGAACACAGACCCGAGCCGGGAACGACGGTGCGGGAGCGGTTGATGGTGAGTGTGGCGTCGTTGGCGTTGGGACGGTGAAGGTTCATAGGGACAGACTCCCACCTTGAACCTCTCCGAACCCGCCAGTAGGCCCTGCCCGCGAACCGTCGCGAACCGCCTGATCATACCTGATGTGCGGGGAAGATGCGCAGAAATTCCGCCCTCCCGCGCCGGATTTCGCGATAAAGGCCCACTGCACGGGCCTCCCGGCTCAGGAGACGGTCACGGCGAGCTTCACCTCGGAGGCTCTCGGGGTCCGGACGACCAGCTCGCGGGCAGGGGGTGTGGGCGGCAACCGTGTTTCGCCCTGCTGACGGGGCGGCCGCTGGGTGCCATGAAACGGGCAGGCATGAGGTCGGCACCCAATCAAGCTGTTACATCGGTCACACATCATAAAACCCCCGTACGAGGCAAAGTCCGAAAGCCTCCATCGGTCTGACCAATTAGTACAGCTAATCGATGAATAAGTCAAATGCTTTTCTGGAGCAAAACTTAGAACCAGAGCTGGGCTGTCGCAGATCCCGACCTTTGGGAGTGCTCCGCCACCAGCGCCACGTAGGTTTGTGCGATCGGGCACAGATCGGTCATGCCAATAACGTCTTGTGCTCGCTGGATTTGTGACAGGTCTTCGGCCTCAATCTCGATGTACGGACCCAGCTTGGGCAGTTCGTCGAGCTCAACGCGGGCTTCCTCCAGCACCCAGGACTCGCGCCGCTTGTGGAAGGAAATCACCTCGACGTATCCCAACGCGCGGAGAAGCTCAACCACTGCCTCCGGATCGCCCACCTGAGTCTCGATCTCGACACGCTGCTTGGCCTGGCCGACCAGTGGCGGCCCCTTGTAGGTCAGCGTGGCAGACACACGCCGCCCCCCCTCATCATGGCAGACCCGCACCCGCAGACCTCGCTGCCCGGCAAGCAGGGACCGCTGCTCATCGTCGAAGATGCAGTTCACCTCGAGGACCCGGCCCAGACACTGGGCGCCGACCTGCCGCAGCCGCTCGCGCACGGGGCCATGATCCGACACCTTGAACTTGGCTTCGATCTCCATACGTTGATCGGCGGCCCTGGTCATGGGAGACCCTCGCACCGGCTCCATGTCCGCATCGTAGCGGCGTCGTCCGCAGCGATGGAGGTCGTCATCACGAACCGGAGCGGACAACAGCGAGTTTCAAGCGAACTTCGCCGCTTCGGCCGGTCAGATCCATCGCACCGTCAGATGCGAGCGGCAGGTCCGATCCATCCAGCGTCGCGGAGCCGGCCTTCCATCCGTCCGGCAGCGAGATGCGCGCCAGCACCTTGTCTGGGGCCCTCGGCGGCAGCTTCACATCAAGCTCCACGTGACCGTCATTCAGGTGCGAGCGAACTTGAAGCGAAACGCCCCCGAACTGCGTCGGCGCGTTCTCGAAGCGGATGCTCGCCCCATCGCGAAGCCAGCGTCGCGGCGCGCCGTACAGCAGTCGGAGCGTTTCCGGCCGGCCGTCGTCGTTCAGGTCCCAGTCCTGGATCAGCATGTAACGCAGCAGCCACAGCGAGGTCGAGTTGTTCGTGCTGTTGGGCGGCAGATAGATGGTCCGCATCAGCGGATCCATGCTGGGAAAGCGCGTGGCCTCGCCCCCGATGAACGTCTCCCGCGTCATCGCCTGGGCCAGCCCGCCGTAGAACGTCACGAGAGCCGCCTCACGCTCATCGCGCCGCATCTGGGCCAGGGCGTAACGCAGGCTGTAGAGAAACACCACGCCGGGCTGACCCGCATACTGCCCCCGGTCGGGCCTGGTGCGGACCATGCCCATGCACAGGCCGCCATGCTCCTGCAGATACCGGATCATCCACGTCTCGCGCTGCGAACCGGGCCCCAGCACCTCCGAGCCGATGATGTAGGGGGCCATCAGGTCGTAATACCCGCCGATCCGCGTGTCTGTCAGCATCGGATACGGCTGCTCCTCGCCGAACAGCGCGTTGGGAATGAACGGCGGCTGCACGTCCCTGCGCTCGCTCTTCTCGACCGCCTGCAGGATGTCGCGCCGATACGCGGCCGCCGTCTCCGCCAGCGAGCGAGCCTGCTCGCGTTCGCCGATCTCTTCGAGCACGGCGGACAGATCGCGCAGGCCGCGCCAGCCCTGGGCGTTCGAGTTGAGCGCGTACACCTGCTGCGAGATATCGCCGCAGTAGTTTTCGCGCGGCACGAGGCCATTCTCTTTTTCTCGATTACTGAGAATCGTCTCGACCGCTTTCATCCACCGCTCACGATTCGCGCCGACGTAGTCCGCATCGCGCGCGAGCCAGTAGTAGTGCGCCAGAAGCTGGAGCTTGAGCCCTGAGACGTGGTACTGCGTCGCCTTGCGGAAGAAGTCGAGCAGCGGTCCGACCATGTCGCGGCCGTCGTTGAGAAAGCCGTACAACATCAGCGCCCGCGCCGCGTCGCCGCATTCGCCCTCGTAGAGATGGTCATACGCGTTGCCGGCGCTGTAGTTCATCCAGTCTTTGCGGGCGATCATGAAGTTGCCGACGATGTGCGACTTCCACATCCGGTTGACCAGCGGCTCGGGCACCTCCAGCTTCGCCCCCCGATCCAGCAGTTCGCTCCACGTCTGCACGCATTGTCGGCGCGCGCGGTCATAGAGTCCGGGGTCAAGACGTGGCACGGCCGGCTGATCCGGCAGGGCGGTATAGACCACCATCGTGGCCATCCGGTCGCCTTCCAGTGAGGCGGTGCATTGCCGGTCCTGGGCTTGCCACTTCCAGCCCGCGTCCGCAACGAGAATCACCCTGCCTTTCGGATCACGCAGGCAGCCGTTTTCGAAGCTGAGAGCGTCCGGGCTCTCCACGCGCGCCGCCACGCGGCCCTGGCTGCCTTTGAGCGGCCGGAACCGGACATAAACGGCCCCGCGCTCCGCATCGGCGGCATCCGTGCCCGCAAAAACCTCCTGTTCGTAAATGCCGGTCCCGGCCGCATAGGACATCTGCACGATGGGCAGATGCCCGGCCTCATAGCCCGGCCCGGTGAGCCGCTGCACGTCGCCGCCGAAAGGCTCACCCGGCTTGCCGACCGCAAAATGCACCGGCACCGCGTTTTCCTTCCACATCGGCGGCTGGTCGGCCCGAAGATTGATCCCGCTCCCGTTGCTCACCACCCGGGTTTTGTGCAGCCCGCGCGGGACCGAGAGCATGAACGGATAATGGCGGAATGCGGCGTTCGTGTAGCGGGGCGGCGGCAGGAGAGATGCGAAGAACTCGAAACTGGGCCCGTCGGGCTGGCCGACGGCCGCCTCGCCCCACAGATCCCGCCGCGCTGCGAGCACCTCTTCGAGCGAAGGGGGCGATGGGTGGCTTGAGGAAGGTACGTCCCGGACTTCCGCCGCAACGCACAGCGGGACCCCCGCCAGCAGGACCATCGATAAACAGATGCGTTTCATATCGACAGCCGCCCCGCCTTTCTTTCTTCTATCCCGTCGTTTTCCCGCTCACGCGGGCACCGGCCGGCGGTACGGGCACCGGATGACCGCACTCCGGACAAACACCGCTCACATTCCCGGTCAGGTTATAGCCGCACTCGCTGCACAGCGTCGGATCGGCGATCTTCTTCTTGCCGAAGCCCGGCTCGATCCTGACCAGCGCGGCGACGAGAAAGCCGGGGATGGTCGAGAGGATGACCCAGAGGAAAAACAGCTTGTAGCCCAGGTGCTCCTGAATCCACCCGCTGAACATCCCGGGAACCATCATGCCCAGCGCCATGAAACCGGTGCAGATCGCATAATGAGCCGTTTTGTGCTGGCCCTGAGCCACCATGATCATGAACAGCATGTACGCCGTGAAGCCAAAACCGTAGCCGAACTGCTCGACGGCGATGGCTCCGCTCACGATGGCAAAGTTCTCCGGCTGCGACTGCGACAGGAACACGAACATGAGATCGGGCAGATGGATGATCAATACCATCGGCCAGAGCCAGAAGCTCAGCCCCTGGCGCGACACCACGTAGCCGCCCAGAATCCCCCCGCACGTCAGCGCGATCACGCCGACCGTGCCGTAGGCCACGCCTACCTGGCTGGTCGTCAGGCCCAGGCCGCCCTCCGCCCTCGGATCGAGCAGAAAAGGCTGGATCAGCTTGACGAGCTGCGCTTCGGCGAAGCGATAGAACAGCAGAAAGCCGAGAATGGCTGCGATGCCCGGCTTCCGGAAGAATTCCGCGAAAACCAGAAGGAACTCGCGGAAGAAACCGGAGGACTCGTCTCTCCGCGCCGGCCGGTCGTCCGCCGGCCGCGGCAGCGCGAACAGATGATAGCTCGCCGTGATCACGAAGATCAGCGCCAGCAGGCCGAACGTCAGAGACCAGGAATACGCGATCCGCCCCCCCGTCCAGGTTTCGAGTGAGCCCGCAATAACCACCAGAATCCCCTGGCCGGTGATCATCGCGACACGGTAGAAGGTGCTCCGGACGCCCACGTACGCGGCCTGCTGGTGCTGCTCAAGGCCGAGCATGTAAAAGCCGTCGGCCGCGATGTCGTGCGTCGCGGATGCGAACGCCATCAGCCAGAACACGGCGAGCGTGTACTGGAAGAAACGCGGACCGGGCAGCGTGAGCGCGACACATGCCAGGCTTGCCCCCATCAGGAACTGAAGCACAATGATCCAGAAGCGCTTCGTCCGGAAGAGGTCGACCAGCGGGCTCCACAAAGGCTTGATCACCCACGGCAGATACAGCCAGCTCGTGTACAGGGCGATATCCGTGTTGGAAATGTCGAGCCGCTTGTACATGATGACCGACACCGTCATCACCACCACGTAGGGAATCCCCTGGGCGAAGTAGAGTGTCGGAACCCAGAGCCACGGAGACCGGCGAGTCTGCGGAAGTGAGCTCATGCTGTGATGCGCCTGCCTTGAAGCGCCCGCCCGGCGCGGTGCGCTGCGACAAGAGAGCGCATCCCGGAAAACGCCCGGTGAGTCGTGTGCATACAATTACCCCCGAAACCCCATCCAGACAACCACGCGTAGGTCCGAACCCCGGCCGCAAGGGGACACGACAGGGCGTGCATCGGGCCGGGCGATGGACTCACCCACCCGCCGCAGGGGGACGGCGAACCGATTCCTGCGAGTCCACAGGCCCGGGTGCCTCCGCGCCCGCCTGCCGATCCCACCGTGTGCGCAGATCGTGCGCAATCCCGAGCAGATCGAGCACCCGCCCGACCACGAAATCAACCATATCCGCCACTGTACGGGGCAGCAGGTAAAAGCCAGGCGCCGCTGGACAGATGACCGCTCCGGCCCGGCTCAGCCGCACCATGCTCTCGAGATCGATGGCGCTCAGCGGCATCTCGCGATGCAGGATGACCAGCCGCCGCGCCTCCTTGAGCGTCACCTGGGCGGCCCGCGTGATCAGATTCTGCCCCAGACCCGAGGCGATCGCCCCCAGGGTGTTGCTGCTGCACGGGCAGATCACCATGCTGTCGGTCAGATATGATCCGCTCGCCAGCCGGCAGCCCACGTCCCGGTGATTGTAGAAGGTGATCCGATCCGACGGGCGGCCCAGCAGCGACTCCGCGTCCAGCCGCGCGATTCCGCACTCATCGCTGAGCAGTTGCCGCCCCATCGGCGAAGCGATGAAGTGGATCCGCGCCCCGGCGGATTCCAGGCAGTCCAGGAGCCGCACCGCATAGGGTCCGCCGCTCGCCCCCGTCACCGCCAGAACGATCTCCTTCATGACCTGCGTTCCCATCTCACATCTCGGATTTCAGATCCCCGGATTACCTCTCAATGAAGGCACAGAGAAACATGCACACGGGGCGGCATGGGCAATGCACTCTTTGCCCGTGCAACACGGGCAGCGGGGACGCTGCCCATGCCACCCTGCTTGACCGTGCCTGTCATTCCGTGTTCCTGCTGAGTCCTTTAGACCGCTCTTACCCCTGCGATCTTCCGGCCACCCCCATTGCGGCCAGTCGGCGCCCCGCCTCGGCGGCCCAGGGTGAGGCCGGATGCCGCGCCTGGAGCTGCTCGAGCGCCGCCCGCGCCTCCTCCGGGCGCTTGTCTTCGTGCAGCGCGACGGCCAGCTCGAACCGTGCCTGCGGCAGCGCGTCGCTGTCGGGCTGGCCCGCCATCGCCTCGATGCACCGGCTCAACTCCTCGATCCGACGGCTGGGCGAAGACTGGGAGCGGGCCAGAAGCACCTGCACGTTGTCCCGCAGCGGCGTGAGCGGATACTGCGCCGGGATGTCCCGCAGCAGCTTCTCGAGATTCTGCCGGTAAATCGGCGACCGCGGGTCGAGGCCGAGCAACCGGCACAACGGCCGGTCGCGATACTGCGGATCCCGGTTGCCCGCGAGCAGATCGAGCAGCTTGCGGGCCTCCAGCAGCACCCCCTCGAAATCGATGTCGATCCCGCTGGCCGCCGGACTCTTCGCGAACACCTGCGACCAGCCCGCCGGCTGCGTGCTCGTCTCCACCGGCGCCGGCGCCTGCCGGATCAACTCCGCCAGCCGGGCCACCGCCGAATCCACCCGCCCCTCACGCGCCTCCAGCGTGGCGAGCCGGACCACCGCCACCGCGCTGATCGGCTCGCGGGGGAAACGCTCGCTCAGCTCGCGCCAGACCCCCAGTGACGCCCGCCACGGGAAATCGTGGTAATAACGCACGTACAGCATCCCCCGGAACAGGACAAAGTCGGGGTCGATGCGGGTGTCGAGCCACTGACCCTCAAAATAGAGCGCATTGGGGGTAAACCGGCTCCGCGGGAACCGCCGCCGGAAGTGCTGGCATGCCGCCACCGCCGCGTGCTGCTGCGAGGCGAACTCCTCGTTGATGAGCGTCACCAGCTCGTCGATCTGCGGCTGCCCCGACGCCGCCCGGAGCTGGATCTCGAGCGTGATCTGTTCGCGCGCGCCCGGCTCCCCGGCCGTTCCCCGGATCTCGGCAATCTGGTCCGCCAGATCGTCCAGTTCCCAGTGATCGCGGAAGTGCGACTGCGAGCCCGTCCCGTACTGAGACTGCAGCAGCCGGAGGCGGTAGTACAGCTCGTCCTGCCCCACCTTGGTCTCGAACAGCACCACCGGCAGGGCAAACAGGATTGTCATCAGCGGGGCAATCGCCCCCGGCCGGTAGTTCACCAGCCTCGCGATCAGCAGCACGCTGGCCATCACCAGGCAGGCAAACGTGATCGCCAGAATCCACGGCAGGTACAGCCGCGCCACCGCCAGCGGCGCCAGACGCGACGTCACCGCCCGGTCGCCCACCGCCATGGCATAGTAGAGGACCACCGGCAGGTATGAGATCAGCGCCGTCGCCAGCCGGAACGAGAAGCGCAGCGGCCGCAACCGCGCCAGGTAGCAGCAGAACGTCACCGTGATGGCCAGCCACGGGAAAACCGCCACGAAACCGATGATCGCCGTGAAAGGCAGGGCAAACGGAAACCGGTACAGCATCGAAACCAGGATCGGCACCGCGGTCATCGACGCCAGAACCAGGCTCACCACCACCATCATCAGCGGGACATCGTCGACCGGGATCGGCCGCAGAAGAAAATCCGTCAGCGTGATCTGATCCGACCCGGTCGGGTCGAACGCCTTCCACAGCAGTTCGGAGTAGGGCCGGCCGCTGAACGGCGTGTACTCTCCCGTCCGCAGCCAGTAGGTAAAGCAGCACAGACCCGCGAACAGGACGATGTTCACCAGCAGGAGCACCACCGCCCGGATGCGGTATTTCCGGCTGGTCCATCGCCAGACATCGCGCGGGGGTTCCGGCGGAGCGGCGGAATCGGTCGGCTTGAGCAGCCGCAAGCCCCGCTGGATCTGCCGGCCCGGCTGGGTAATCGTTCGCCGGATAGGTCGAAATGGCGTCGCCATCAACAGGCCGCCGAGCTGGGGACCGCCGCTTTCGACGCGACGTAAACCGCGACAATCCCGAGCGTGAGTGGATAAACCTGCACCCGATCGAATCCCGCGGCCAGCAGGCTGCTCCTGACCTCCTCCCGATCCGCGAAGCTTACCACCGACCTGGGCAGATAGCGATACGCCCCGCTGGGGTCGCGGCCGATCCACGAAGCGAGCACAGGCATAACCTTCCCGATATAAAGGAGATACATCCCGCGAAAGAACGGCGTCCGCGGGACCGTGAACTCGAGGATCACCGCCCGCCCACCGGGACGAAGCACCCGGTGCATCTCGCGAAGCCCGGCTCCCAGATCCTGGAAATTGCGGATGCCAAAGGCACAGGTGACAATCGAGGTGCTCGCATCGGCCAGCGGGAGTTTCAGCGCGTCGGCCTGGGCGAACCGGCCGGCCTCGATCGGCCGGCGGGCCGCGAGCTGCAGCATCGGGAGCGAGAAATCAACGCCGATGATCTGCCGCGGCCGCGTGGCCCCGGCTGCGAACGTTCGGGCCACGTCCCCCGTCCCGCACGCGATGTCCAGCAGCACGTCATCCGGTCGGACGGCGGCCAGTTCAACCATGCGCTGCCGCCATCGGCGATCGCGCCCCGCGCTCGCGACGGTGTTGATCCGTTCGTAGGTCGGCGCGATCGCGTCGAACATCGCGCGGACACGGCGGGCCTTATCCGCCTGCGTGTGCGGTGAGGTGAGGCTCACCTCATCCCAGACGACAGCATCAGGTTTCCCCGGCATCAGCCGACATTGTAGTCCCGCCCGGCCCCCATGGGCAGTCGGACCGCCCCGCAGGTTCGGCACCCGCCTCCGGCTCGACCCCGCCCGTCCCCCGCTTCGCGAAGGTTCGCCCGTAAGCCTGCCCCAGGCGCGGCTTGATCCGCCCCAGGTAGACCACCACCAGCGCGAAAACGATCGATGCGATGGTGCCCGCCCGCAGGTCCTGCCAGAGCCCCGCTGCCCCCCGCAGATCGTCCGCCGTTCCGCGCGCCAGCGCTGCATGGAGTGCGACGGCCTTCCCGCGCATGTAGAAGTGCAGCGACGGAACGCCAATCGCTACCACCACCAGCTTGACCTGCAGCCACCGCATCCGGATCAGGGCCCGGAAATGCAGGGCCAGCAGCACCAATCCCATCACCATCCCGCCCAGAAGGCCGGGGACGATCACATACACAAACGAATGGGCCAGCATCAGCTCCCGCCGCCGCCACTCTTCGGGCGTCTCGGGTCCGCCCAGCAGAAACCCCTGGACGAGCATGTGGACCAGCCCGCCCACGAAGACACTGACACACACATACTTGGGGAGCAGCAGATACGGCCGGATGCCCCGACCCCATTTCCGGCCGTAGATGTTCGCGGGCGCAGCGCGAGGTTCACTCATACCCGGCGATTGTCCGCGCCCTCGCCCAGACATTCAATCAGCACCGGTGCCGTGTTTGTTCTGCAAGCCTCCCCACGCGTCCCGGCGCGCCGGGACATTCGCATCTGTGAATCCATCCTGCCACGCCGCCGATTCGGTCACGGACCCTTCGTGACGTGCTCGGATTGACGGATCTTTCCACGGATAGCGGGATTTGCGTAAATTGACACTTTTCAAGGTTTTGGCTACTGTCACGGCTGGGATGTGTGTCGATCGGGCGCGGAGAGGGCGGCCGTTGAACCGGAGTTGTGTCACATGGCAGATCTCGAAGGCATGGCCATCTCGCTGATCCGGGGAAAGCGCGAAGAGGTCAAGGCCAAGGTGGAAGAGGCGATCCAGGAGGGGGTCGATCCCGAGACGATCCTGAACTCGGGGCTGATTCCGGGGATGGCCGTGGTCGGCGAGCGGTTTCGGCGCAACCTGATCTACGTGCCCGAGGTGCTCATCAGCGCGCGGGCAATGAAGGCCGGCATGGCCATCCTCGAGCCGCTCCTGACCGCCTCGGGCGTACAGCCGATCGGCAAGGTCGTGATGGGGACGGTGAAGGGCGACCTGCATGACATCGGCAAGAACCTGGTGGCCATGATGCTCCAGGGCGGCGGGTTCGAGGTCATCGACCTGGGGACCGACGTGTCGGCCGAGCGGTTCATCGCGGCGATCAACGAGCATGACGCGCGGCTCTATGGGATGAGCGCACTGCTGACGACGACGATGCCGTACATGGCCAAGGTCGTACAGGCGGTCAAGGAGGCGGGGCTGGATGACGTTCGGGCCATGGTGGGCGGGGCGCCGCTGTCACAACGGTTTGCTGACGACATCGGGGCCGACGGCTATGCCCCCGACGCGGCCAGTGCGGTCGAGCTGGCCATGCGGCTGAGCACGGCCGGGGCGGCACGGTAGCACGATCATTTGCCGGGAACGGATGCGATGCCCACGGCCGGAGGGTCGTGGGCTTTTTGTTGGCGGGTGGTGGGGTTGAGGCGGTGTGTCACCGGCGTCCCGCCGGTGCAGACAGGTAGGGTGGGCTTTGCCCACCATTGGGACGACCACCGCGCGGGTGGTGGGCGGAGCCCACCCTACTGAGATGGGTGGAGCAACAGGTAGGGTGGGCTTTGCCCACCGTTCGGACGACCACCGCGCGGGTGGTGGGCGGAGCCCACCCTACCCAGATGGGTGGAACAACGGGTAGGGTGGGCTTTGCCCACCATTGGGACGACCACCGCGCGGGTGGTGGGCGGAGCCCACCCTACCTGTCGAGACGACGGTGCCACACGGAGTCAGTTGCCAGGCGGACACGGAAGGTCATGACGGAGACGTCTGAAGACAACGATGACGTGGTCCTCAGCGACGAGCTGCTGGGTCGGCCGCTGGATACGGACAGCGACGAGGCCCAGCAGGTCACGCTCTACGTGCGCCGGCGGCTCCCCGGGCGAAGGCTCGACAAGTACCTGCACGGGCGCTTTCCGCGGATGTCGCGGACGCTCATCCAGCGGCTCATCAAGCAGGGTGAGATTACGGTCAACAGGAAGCCGACGAAGGCGAGCTATGAGCCCGACGGCGGCGATCGCATCGACCTGGTCATCCCCCCGCCCGAGCCGTACGACGTCATCCCGGAGGATATCCCGCTCGACATCCTCTACGAGGACGAGTACCTCATCGGGATCAACAAACGCAAGGGAATCATCGTTCACCCCTCGAAGGGCACGCAACGCGGGACGATCGCCAACGCGCTGGCGTTCTATGCGAATTCGCTGAGCCGCGGCGACGACCCGTTCCGGCCGGGCATCGTGCACCGGCTCGACAAGAACACGACGGGCATCATGATCGTGGCCAAGACCGACGAGGCCCACTGGCGGTTGAGCCTCCAGTTCGAGCGGCGGACGGTGCGCAAGACCTATCTGGGCGTGGTCGAAGGCGGGCCGGACCTGGACAGCGACGTGATCGATGCGCCGCTGGTCGCGCATCCGACGATCAAGGACCGCTACATCGTTCCGGGGGCCAGCGTCAAGCTGCACAACAAGCTCCACAAGGAGGCCATCACCGAGTACGAGGTCGTCGAGCGGTTCCGCGGCTACTCGCTCGTGCACCTGCACCCGCGGACCGGCCGGACGCACCAGCTCCGCGTGCACATGTCGTACATCGGCCACCCGATGGCCGGCGACACGTTCTACGGCGGCCACCACGTCTCGGAGTTCCATCTGACCGGCCAGGGCAGCGAGACCCCGCTCACGAGCCAGCAGGCGCTGCACGCCTACCGCATCCGCTTCTCGCACCCGATCACCGAGAAGGTGATGGAACTCGAGGCCCCGCCCCCCTCGGAGCTGGCCCGCCTGATCCAGCTTCTTCGCGAGCACCGCCGCGTGTAGGTTCTCCCTCCAGTAGGTCCTGCCTCAAGTAGGTCCTGCCTGCCGGGCAGGACCTGGAGTGGTGCCGAGCCGTTGCTCCTCCCGAGGTCCCGCCCGGCAGGCGGGACCTACTCAGGCGGGACCTACTGACCTACCCAGGCGCGACCGGCCGGGGCGAGACGATGGCTTCAGTGGCTGCCCGAATCGGCTCTGACTGGCTATGATTGCGGCCATGTCCAACCGGAATGTCTATCGCCTCTTCATTCTCCTGGGCGTCATCCCCTGTCACCCGGCAATCGCGGACGCCGCCTCCCAACCCAACGTCGTGATCTTCCTGGCCGACGACGCGGGATGGGGGGACTACGGCGTCAACGGCAACACGAGCGTGCGGACGCCGCATATCGATTCGCTGGGGCGGGACGGGGCGCGGTTTGACCGGTTCTACGTCTGCGCGGTGTGCTCGCCGACGCGGGCGGAGTTTCTGACCGGGCGTTACCACCCGCGCGGGGGCGTGCGCGGCACCTCGCTGGGGCAGGAGCGGCTGGACCTGGACGAACACACGATCGCCGAGGCGTTCAAGGCGGCCGGCTATGCGACGGGGGCGTTCGGCAAGTGGCACAACGGCAGCCAGTGGCCGTATCACCCGCTGGCCCGCGGGTTTGACGAGTATTACGGGCACACCGCCGGGCACTGGGGCGAGTACTTCGATCCGCCGCTCGAAGACAACGGCAGGATGGTGCGGGGCAAGGGCTATATCGTCGACCTGTGCACCGACCGGGCGATCGACTTCATCGAGCGGCAGGCGTCGCGGCCCTTCTTGTGCTACATCCCGTTCACCACGCCGCACTCGCCCTGGGCCGTGCCGGACGAATACTGGCAGCGGTGGCGCGGCCGGGAGATCGGCCAGCGGGCGACGCAGGCCGGGCAGGAGGTGCTCGACGAGACGCGGTGCGCGCTGGCGATGGTGGAGAACCAGGACTGGAACGTGGGCCGCGTGCTCGCCAGGCTGGATGAACTGAAGCTGCGCGACAGGACGATCGTGCTCTTCTTCTCGGACAACGGGCCGAACACCTGGCGCTGGAACGGCGGGATGAAGGGCCGCAAGGGATCGGTCGACGAGGGCGGGGTGCGCTCGCCGCTGCTGATGCGATGGCCGGGAAGGATCGCGTCCGGGACGGTCGTCCGCGAGATCGCCGGAGCGATCGATCTGCTGCCGACGCTCACGGCGATGGCCGGGATCCCGCGGGTCGGCGACAAGCCGCTGGACGGGCTCGATGTCTCGCCGCTGCTGCTGGGCACCTCCAGTGACTGGTCTGATCGGATGATCTTCTCACACTGGGCCGGCCGGCTCAGCGTCCGCACGCGGCAGTATCGCCTCGACGAGAAGGGGGCGCTCTTCGACATGGCGGCCGATCCCGGCCAGAGCCGCGACGTTTCGGCCGAGAAGCCGGAGGCGGCGGCCCGGCTCGCGCAGGCGGTGGCCACGTGGCGCCGCGACGTGTCCGGCCTGTCCGGTCCGCCGGCACGGGACGAGCGGGCCGGGGCCAGACCCGGGATCCTGCCGCCGGATGACCGGCCGCTGCCGGTCGGTTACACCGACTATCGCTGGACGCCGCTGCCCGCACGCGATGGCGTGCCGCACGGGGGCATCCAGCGCAGCAGCAGCGCGCCCAACTGCTCGTACTTCGTGAACTGGAAGACGACGCAGGACCGGATCACCTGGGACATCGAGGTGAACACGGCGGGCGAGTATGAGGTCGTGATCGACTACACGTGCCCGGTGGCGGACGCGGGTTCGGTCATCGAGCTGAGTTTCCAGCAGAGCCGGGTCACGGGCAAGGTAGAGCCGGGGTGGGATCCGCCTCTGTATACGAATCAGGATACACTGCCGCGCCCGCCGGCGGAGTCGCGGATGAAGGAGTTCCGGCCGCTGCGGCTGGGCGTGATGAGTCTGGAGCGTGGCCGCGGGCTGCTGACCTTGCGTGCGCTCGAGATTCCCGGTCAGTCGGTCATGGACGTGCGGCGTGTGAATCTGACGCTCCTCGGAGAGCGGTGAATGACAGACGGTACACGTCCGCCGTGTACCGGCGCGACCGATCGGAGCGGCTGTTCGACCAGGTGGGCGACCCCGGGCAGAGGCGAAACCTGGCGAATGATGCCGCGCAGCCGGACGCGCTGGTGCGACTCCGCGGGCAGCTCACCCGGCGGATGGCGTCGCTCCAGGACACCTTCGAAGCGTGTACGTGGTATCGGGGCCGCTGGACGGTGGACCGGTGCGTGATCCGCGGGGCGCGGGAGGCTCAGCCTGCGTCGCGTGACCAGTAACTCTCGCGGCCTCATCCACCCGAATCGCGGCCTGGCCATCCCCGTCAACGGGCACCGGCAGAACACCGGGGCTACACACCCAAACACACCGGCGGAATGCCGGTGCCACAACGTGTCACGCCGGCGAGACGCCGGTGCCACATACCCGGTCACGCCGGCGAGAGCCTTGTGTCGGGCCGCCGCCCGCCGCGGAGGGCAGGCCGGGGGCGGCCGCTGCAGGAGCGTCAGGGGGCGGGGCGGGAGGCCAGCCAATCAGAGTGTTTTAAAAGTAATTGCTGGGAAAGGGCGATGGGGTCGCCGCTGGGCTCGGTGGGGAACGGGTTGGCGGCGCGGGACCAGCGGTCGTCGAAGGACTGGCACTCTTTTTCGAAGGCGTCGCCGTCGAATTCGCGGCCGGCGGCGAGGGACTCGTCGAGGCGCTGGAGCAAGAGCTTCCAGCGAGGGGCATAGTAATCGGCGAGCAGGCCGGACCAGTGCTTGCGGGCGTAGCCGTGGAGATTGCTGTCGGGCGGGCCCCAGAGAGTGACCTGGTTGCGGGCGTTCCATTCGTAGAGGCGCTCCTCCTGCGGGCTGGTCGCCCAGCGCCTGGCGTCGGCGATCCAGCGGCCCAGCAGGAATTCGCCGCGCGTCGCGAGCAGGCGGTCGATGTCGTTGATGAGCTCGATCAGTTTCGTGCCGGCGGCGGCGAGGCGGGCGCGGTCCTTTTCGGCGTGGGCGTCGACGATCTCGTCGTAGAGCGGGCGGGCGGCGTTGACGAGCGTCTGGCGCGTCACGTTCGCGACGTCGAAGCGGTACGTGTCGATCTCGCGGAAGTCATCGGCGGCCGCGAGCATGTCGCGGGCGGCGGCGGCGAGCTGTGCGTTGTCGTACTTGACGGGCTCCCGGCCGCGGCGGCTGGGCTTGAGGCGGGGGCGCATGCAGATGATGCCGTCGCCGCCGGCCGTACGGTAGACGGTGGAGAGCAGCCGGCGATACGCGCTCTGGATGTGCGGCGACTCGCGGCCGTAGCGGTGGTGGACGAAGTTCATGAGCCAGGGCTCGACCTGCGTGATGTCGTCGCGCCAGTTGAGGTCGGCGACAAGCTCGAAGACGGCCGGGTCGTAGCCAAGGCCCTCCATGATGCCGCCCGAACCGCAGAGGCGGCCGCGCTGTGAGCTGGTCAGCGCCCGCTGCGAGCGGGCGATGATGTCGCCGAGGTTGTCGCCGAGCTCGACGACGTTGCCGTAGTTGCGGATGGTGGTCCAGATCCAGGGCTTGCCGTAGAAGGACTCGGTGGCCAGGAACGTGTCGCGGCCCATGTCGAGGAGGATGAGCCGGCCGTCGGGCACGGCGTTGAAGAGGGCTTTGGCCTGCGGGGGCTGCCAGAACTTCGGGTTGTTGATGAAGATCCAGCCCTGCATGAGCCAGATGGCGTGCGGGTCGGCGGCGGTCATTGCGCCATAGACAGCCTTGCCCATTTCGGCCAGGAAGGCCGGGTCGTCGCTGGGGGGCATCATCTCGATGAACGTGTCGGAGGCGTAGAGGTGGTTCGTGCCGTACTGGCGGGTCTGCTCTTCGAGGAAGGTTTTGCCCACCTGGATGAAGAGGGGATCGGTGGGGTCGACGAAGGTGGTGGGCTCGAAGCGCAGCCAGCGGACCTTGCGGAACTTCGCGCCGGGGAACTTTTCCTTCATGGCGGGGGGGAGGTGGCCGGTGAAGCCCTGGAGGACGGGGGTCATGCCCAGCTCGCGCTCGCGGGCGAGGATTTTGCGCTGTAACTCTTCGTGCCGGTCGATCCAGGCCCGGGGGAGCGGACCGCCCCAGCCGTCGAGGCATCCCATCCAGCCGAAGGGCAGGTAGGCGGGGCCGGGCAGGAAGTCGGCGATCTGGGCGTCGGAGAGGCCGAAGCGCCGGCCGACGGCCCGCCAGGTGGCCTCCTGGCCGGTCACGGCCAACGGCATGTTGATCCCGTGCAGGGCCATCCAGTCGATGAACTGCTCCCACTGGGCCCAGTCCCAGAAGGCCGTGCTGTAGCTGAACGCGCAGTAGTTGAACCAGTAGCGGTAGCGGTGCGGGCTGACGCGGCGGAGCCTGGGCTCGACGCGCGGGAGGGGGTCCGGCAGGTTCAACTGGCTGCCCAGCCAGGAGACGTGGCAGCGGCAATGGTTTTCGAGATACCAGTTCAGGGCCGAGCAGATCGCCACGCCCGACGAGCCGCGGAGGATGATGCGATCCCCGACGGTTTCGAGCTCGAAGGCGTCGCGGCCGTCGTCGGGGGGGATGCGTTCGAGCGTGAAGCGATGGGCGTGGGCAGGGAGAAGGCGCTGCAGGACGCCGCGGGCGGCGGTGACGGGGTCGGCGGGGCGGGCCGGC
>CAZQEN010000129.1:0-18898 GCA_964591605.1 uncultured Planctomycetales bacterium | reverse complement strand
GGCAGGTGTCATCTCCGCGGACACGGAGGATAAGCAGAGGACGGGAGGTTTCATCAGGATTCGACAGCCAGACGGCAAATCACTCCCGATGTCCTGGCGGATTCCCGGGTTCCTTGACCCGGAAATCCAAGATTCGGCGTGGGAAGCGACCGATAATTGTGGAGTGCACCAGAAAGAGGTGGCGTAACCGGTGGGTGGCGAAGCCGGCGGAGGCAGCGGGATGATCATCCGGTGGTTGATGTGGCGGCGCAAGATGAGCCAGGTGGGGGTGGCATCGCTGCTGCGGCGGCATTTCCATCCGATCAGGCTGGATGCGCTCTCCATCTCGGAGCGCACGTTCCCGTTTCGCGTGCGGGCCGACCTGCAGCGGGCGCTCGACAGGCTCTTGGCGGGAGATGTCAAGGTCGTACGGTTCTGCGGCGTGCGCAAGGAGTACTGCCACGAGGGATTGGACTTTCCGGCGCTGATCACGGAGGAGCATTCGCCGGCCGTGGTGGTTCCGCCCGAGTACGAGCAGATCGATATCGGCGAAGAGCAGCCGCTGCCGTGCCTGCGGGCCGGGCTGTGGCTGCTCGAAAGCCCGCGCAGCCGGTACGCCGTGCTGCTCTGCCCCGCGAGCCACTACGGGCAGGTCACGGGTGTGAAGTTCCAGGTCGCCACGACCGCCAACGACGAAGGAGCACGGATCACCCAGGAGTTCCTCCGGCAGCTCGAGGAGGCCGTGCTGCAGGCGCGATCGTACCGGGGCAAGATCCTCTCGCTCGAAGAAAGCCCGCACTTCCACGGCCAGTCTACCGGCCTGAAAGTACACAAGCTGCGGACGGTGTCGCGCGAGCAGGTGATCCTGCCGAAGAGTACGCTGGAACTGCTGGAGCGAAACGTGATCCAGTTCGTGCGCCAGCGGTCGCGCCTGGCCGAGATGCGGCAATCGACCAGGAAGGGCGTACTGTTTTACGGCCCGCCGGGGACGGGCAAGACCCACACGATTCACTTCCTGGCCGGGGCGCTCCCGGGGCACACCACGCTGCTGATCTCTGCCGAACAGGTCGGCCTCCTGGCCGAGTACATGGCACTCGCGCGCCTGCTGCAACCCAGCGTCGTGGTGATCGAAGACGTGGACCTGATCGCCCGCGACCGGGAGCAGATGCACAACCCATGCGGGGAGGCGCTGCTCAACCGGCTGCTCAACGAAATGGACGGGCTCAAGGAGGATGCGGACATTCTGTTCATTCTGACGACCAACCGGCCGGAGGCGCTGGAGCGGGCGCTGACGTCCCGGCCCGGCCGGGTCGATCAGGCGATCGAGTTTCCGCTGCCCGATGACGAGGGGCGCGAAAAGCTGATCCGTCTGTATTCGCAGGGAGTAAATGTGCCCGACGACGTCATCCGCGAGGTGGCCCGCCGAACGCAGCAGGTGAGCGCCGCGTTCATCAAGGAGCTGATGCGGCGGTCGGTTCAGTTTCACCTGGAATCAGACGGGACGGGTGTGATCTCCCTGGCCGACGTGGAGCGGGCACTGGCAGAGATGCTCTTCGTCGGCGGCTCGCTGAACCGCAAGCTGCTGGGTGTCCACAGCGAGCCAGTGGCGGATTGACCGGACTCGTGCAGCGCATTCCGATGCTCCGCGGTGTCCAGCCGCAGGTGTTCCTCCTCGCAGCGCCGCGCACTCCGCCAGGAATGGGGGGATGCCAGATCTGAGATTTGA
The DNA here is from genome assembly GCA_964591605.1 of uncultured Planctomycetales bacterium. Lineage (GTDB taxonomy): Bacteria > Planctomycetota > Phycisphaerae > UBA1845 > PWPN01 > CAYLLT01. The sequence continues at coordinate 17,193 of CAZQEN010000129.1, read as the reverse complement.
GGCGAAGGCCTTTTGACTTATTGTGGTGGGGATGGCTTGCCCCTCGGAAGAGCAGTTGGCTGGATACCTGCTCGACAGTCAGGCGCCGGATCATGCGTCGATTCGCGAGCATGTGAGCACCTGCGCAACGTGCCGCGCGTGGCTCGAAGAGGTCCGCCAGGAGGATGAAGACCTGCAGCACGTGCGGCGCGTGCTGGTGCAGAGCGACGCCCTCACATCGGACGGCACGTCGGTGCAGATCGGCGCGGCAGACGCAACCACTTTCTCCCCGACCGCCGTCTTCTCGGCCTCGCCGGACTTCCAGGAATACGAAATCATCGAGGAACTCGGCCGCGGCGGCATGGGCGCGGTGTATCTCGCGACGCAGAAGTCGACCAAGCGCAAGGTGGCCCTCAAGGTGCTGCTGGAGGGGCCGTTCGCCTCGGCGGCGGCCAAGCGCCGGTTCGAGCGCGAGGTCGAGCTGGCGGCGCAGCTTCAGCATCCCCATATCGTGACGATCCTCGAGAGCGGGATCGCCAGCGGGCGCTACTACTTCGCGATGCAGTACGTCGAGGGAGAGCGGCTCGACGTGTACTTTGCGCCGCGGCCGGCGATCGGCAGCAGACTCAGCGCCGCGCCGCCGCCTGCGGAGGGGAGTCGCAGGGCCGCGCCGGATGGTCCCGCCCGCCCGGCGGGATCTCCGACGGGACCTGCTTCAGGCCGGGCAGGCTCGGCAAAGGCCGACATCCCCGAGAAGCTTCACCTGTTCAGGCAGATCTGCGACGCGGTCAATTACGCCCATCAGCGAGGGGTCATCCACCGCGATCTGAAACCGTCGAACATCCTGATTGACGCCCAGGGCGAGCCGCACATCCTCGATTTCGGCCTCGCCAAGATCGCCGACCCCGCCGCCGAGAAAGAGCCCATCGCCCTGTCGGTCACCGGCCAGCTCATGGGAACGCTGCCCTATATGTCGCCCGAGCAGGCGATGGGGCTGCAGCATGATCTGGACGTCCGCAGCGACGTCTATTCCCTCGGCGTGATCCTGTACGAATTGCTCACACGCCAGTTCCCCTACGGCGTCGCGGGCAAGATACCGGACATTCTCAAGAACATCATCGAAACCCCTGCGAAAGCTCCGTCGAGCCTCAATGCCAGGATCAATCACGAGCTCGAGACCATTCTGCTCAAGGCGCTCTGCAAGGAGCGCGAGCGGCGGTACCAGACGGCCGGCGAACTGGGCCGCGACCTGGGCCATTACCTGGCGGGCGAACCCATCGAGGCCAAACGCGACAGCACCGTGTACGTCCTGGGTAAAATGCTCCGCAAGCATCGGATTCCCGTCGCGGCGGCGGGCGTGTTCGTGCTGCTCGTGCTGTCGGGCGCGTTCATTCTCACGGCGCAGCGGGCCCGCGAACGCGAATCGCGGGCAACCCTCCGTGCCGCCGAACTCCTCACCGCCTCCATGCACGATCCCGGACGCGTGGGGCAGGTCATCGGGCGGGAAGATCCATACGTGCGTCAGCACCTGTCGAACATGGTGGCCCGCTACCTGATGTCGGCCGCCGAGCCGGAGCGGGTCATGGGCAGCCGGGCGGGCCTGCTCGTGCAGCCGGACGTGTTCTGGCAATCCGTGGAGAACGGCCCGCTCTGGCGATTCGGTGAGTGGCTGGAAGTGCTGCCCTTCCCGGCCGGCGCCGGACGCCCCCCGCCGCCGCCCGACGTGATCCAGCGGCTCATGGATGTGGCCCGCCGCGGTTCTGACCGCCAGAAGTACGTGGCCATCTGCCTGCTGGGCTATCTCAAGGTGACGCAGGCCGGAGATCTGTTCGTGCGGGCGGCCGAGTCCGAAAACCAGCCGGGTGTCGCCGCCGCCGGCCTCTGGGCGGCTCGCCGGGTCGGGCGAAAGATCGGGGCGGCCTTGAGCCAATCTCTCTACAGCGATGAGCTGAGCGGGCTGGTGTTCGCTCGCGTTCCGGCCGGACAGGACGTCCGTCGGGGCTCGCCGGCGGGTGATCCGGACCGGCTGGAGGACGAGCAGCAGCCGGCTCAGGGTGAAAACGTGGAACCGTTCTACATCTCCACGACGGAGGTGACGCTGGCCGCATTGGAGCGGTTCTTCGAGACCGAGCCCGACATTTTCGGATCGATCGCCAGAGGACAGGAAGGCAACGTGCGCAGTCTCATCCAGCAGTTCAACGATACGCCGGCGGAGCAACGGCCGTCGCGGGCAGCAAGTTACATCAGCCTGCGCGCAGCCAGGCGCTACTGCGAGTGGCTCAGCGACCAGGGACGCCAGCAGCCGGTCCGCCGCCGCTACCGGCTGCCGGGCGAGACGGAGTGGGAATGGGCGTGCCGGGGAGGTAACCCGGGGCGGTTCTGTTACGGCGACGATGCGGGATACATCGAGCTGTTCGCCCGATGCAACGGGATTCTCGGCGGCCAGTACATCGTCGCCGAGCGCATGCCGAACTTCTACGGACTCTTCGACATGCACGGCAATCTCTGGGAGTGGTGTGACGAGCACTCGTTCTACGGGTATGACAAAGCGACGGGTAAACCGCTGGCGCAGGATCCGGAGACCGGACGGTTTCCCTTTTACGTGCTTCGGGGCGGGGCCGTTTATGCTCCGGCCCGCATCTGCCGGTCGGCCCAGCGCAACGGGGCGACCGAAAACGCCGAGGGCGAATACAACGGCTTTCGCATCGTGATGGAGCTGCTGCCGTGAAGCGACGACGCCTGCTGCTGAGCCTGCTGATTCCGGGCGTGACCGGAGCGTGCCTGCCTGCGGGGCAGAACGGGCAGTCGCTGCCGGACGTGCCGATCGAGACGGGCATCAGTTTTGTGAATCTGTCGAAACGCTTCTACGCCGCCTTTCGTGTCAGGGCGCATGGCGATCCCTCGGGTGAGTTCTTCTCCTCCTCCCTGCTCTCGCCCGGTGCGGCCCAGCGCGTGCGGATGCTCGATGCGGTCGGGTCGGGCTGCGCGGAGAGCTTCGACGTGCAGGTCCTCCTGTACGTGCGCGTGAACGAAGCGGTGCCGATCGGCGAGGACCCCGGTGAGCAGGTGGAGCCGGCGCCGGTGGCGGCGGGGCAGATCTTCGATCTGCCCGCGTGCAACGTGCAGGCTCTGGAGACGTACACCATCGTGAGTTTCGACGCGCCCGAGGGCGTGGCCCGCGTGAAGTTTGCCCAGGACACACCCGTGGACGCGGCCATCCGCGACCGTGGCCTGTTCCCCAATGCGGACGCGGCGTGGGAGGTCTTCGGCGTGGACCCGGCGATGACGCCGACCGCGGCGCCCGCCCTGGCCCCCCCTGCTCCGGTGACCGGCCGTGTCGAGGACATCAACGGGGCCGGCTTCGCGAATGTGGGCGTGCTGCTGCGGCCACGGTTTCGCGTCCGCCTCGAAGACGGCAATCCGGCCAATGACCCGGACGCCGGCTTCGGCGAGCCCCTTGCGGTGACGCAGACAGATGCGGAGGGACGCTTTGCGTTCACTCGTCCGGCCGGGGCCTATCAGCTCGAATTCTTCGCAGATGGGCTGGCATTCCGGCCGGTGGCCCTCGAGCTGGAGAGCCCGAGCGATCAGGTGACGGTCATCGCGGAGCCATTCCCATGAGCCATGTTGCCGATTCCCGCCGTTCAGCCGCCCGGTGCTCCCCCGCCGCCGCAGCCTGGGTGGCCGCCTGCCTGGGTTTGCTGATCGCCGCCGGCTGCACGGGAGAAACGCCGGTGGATCCCTTCGCCGCCGCACCGGTGCCGATCGACGGTCTGCCCCGGACCCTGCGGACAGACATCGTGAACGTCGGCCAGCTCGCGGCAGGGCAGGTGATCCGCATCGAGGCGCAGGGCGACGGCATCGATTCGGTGCTCGTGCTGCGGCAGGATGAGGTTTCGCCGGCCTCGGGCGTGATCGTGGGCGGCGGACGGCCGGGCAGCGCATTTGACTATCGCATCGCCTCCGACGGGGTGTACGGCATCTTCATTCAGTTCGATCCGAACGTCCCCGCCGCCGTGCGGAGCGGCAGCCTGGCCGTCGGTTTCGGCGACCCGGCTTTCCGGCCCCCGGGCGAGCAGTTTGTTCAGGTGGTTTTCGCCCCTGGATACCTTAGTGAGCCGGGTCTGTTCGACCCGGAGGCGATGACGGACGCCGATCACCAGCTCCTGGTCGATCTGAGCCCCACGGTGCAGGAGTCGATCCTCGCCGAGCTGCACCGTGTGTTCGACGGCACGCCGGTGCGGATTCTGAGCGAGACCGAACCGCTGCCGGCCGGGCCGATCTCGCGCCTGACCTACCGACCCGACCGCGTGCTCGCCGAGGACCAGACGACCATTGACAGCGCCCAGCCGCCCCCCGATCCCTCGCGCCCGCAGTGCCAGGTGCGGGTCACTTTCGGCGAGGTGCTCCCCGACGGGCGCGAGCAGGATACCGGCAACACCGTGCGCGACGACGAGGCGGCGGTGTATGTCGGCAGCTTCCAGGGCCGCGGCGCGGATTGCCATACCGCCGTCATCAACTCGGTCAACAACCTGGTGTTCGCCCTCGCCCAGACCGGAGCGCACGAGATCGGCCACCTCGTCGGGCTCTACCACGTCGAGCAGATCGACATCATGAACCGAACGGCCACCCTGGCGTTCCTGAGAGAACTAGCCCTGAGCCGCGGGCAGATCCAGATCGACAAGGTTTCCGGCCAGCAGATTATCACGGAGGTGGTCACGAACATCATCCAGGATCCGGAGCTGTATTTCCGTTCGGCATTTGATTTCACGCCGCCGTGAGCCGGTCACCGAAGTTGACGCGGTTCCAGCTCTCCTGCTGATCGCTGCCAGGAAACCTTCACAGCCGCGGATCGACGGGTTCGCTTTCCAGTGCCAGGACGCCGAACACACACTCGTGAACGCGGCGGAGCGGCTCGCCGCGGACGAAGCGTTCGAGGGCCTCGATGCCCAGCGCGAATTCGCGCAGGGCCAGCGAGCGCTTGAAGCCCACAGCGCGCTGGCGCAGGCGGTCGAGGTGTTCGGGAGCCGTGTAATCCGGGCCATAGATGATACGCAGATACTCGCGGCCGCGGCACTTGATCGCGGGCTGGATGATGCCTCTGCGGCCGCGGGCGATGAAATCGAGTGGCTTGACGACCATGCCCTCGCCGCCGCGGGCGGTCAGGTCCGTCCACCACGTGATGGCGTCATCCGCGGCGGCGTGATCGGTCAGGTCCACAACCCGGTAAGGCGTCGCGAGCAGGAGTCTCGGATCAGCCGCGCAGATGCGAGCCAGTGTTTCCATATGCCAGACGTGATCACGACCGATGTGCACACGGCCCTGCGTCGCCAGAAGGTGGAAGGGCGCAAGTTGGAGGCCGTCCAGACCGGTCACGGGCCAGCAGTAGTGGCGATAGGCCGCGGTGTACTGGTTTAAAGCCTGAGCTTTGCCCTGATACCGCTCAAGGAGTGCAGAGGCTTCGGGAAGGTGTGTTGCCGCCGATTCGAGTGACCCGTGTGCCTCGATCAGCGCGGCCCGACCGGCGGCGCCGACCGCGGCGTACTGGCTCCTCAGAAGTTCCTGCGCCTTGGCGGACCAGGGCATCAGCTCGCAGTCGAGGCATACCCAGTCCGTATTGAACTTGTCCCAGAAGGCGGTCACATCGAGCGCGGCGCAGATTCGAGCCAGGAACTGCACTTCGAGATCGGCGTCGTTGAAGAACCGCCGGCCGGTGCGTGTATAGCACACGCCCGTCTGCTCGCCGACGACGCCGAACCGGCGACGGGCCACATCGTTGCTGCGGCAGACGACGACCACGGCCCGCGAGCCCATGTGCTTCTGTTCGCAGACGACGCGCGGGACTCCTTCAGCCCGGAAGTAATTAAAGGCCTCGCGCGGGTGTTCGAGCAGACCGGGCTCTTTCGAAGTCTCCGACGGCGACATCGTGGGCGGCAGGTAGATCAGCCACTTCGGGTCCACGGCGAAGCGGCTGATGACCTCCAGCGCGGCCATCGCGTTGCCTTCGCGGATCGTAATGTTGTGCTGGAGCCGCGTGCCGATGATGCGCTTGCCGGTCACGTCGGCGAGATCGAGCACGTCATCGTGCTGCTGCTGGGCGGAAAGAACAGAGCCCGAAGCGCCAGCGAGGGGTTGGCTGTTGGACTCAGGTGTGAGGAACGGCTTGGACGGCGTGCAGTACACGCGAGCGCCCGGCACGGACACAAGCTCGCGTTCGGGATAGCGCAGCGCCGTGAGCTTACCGCCAAAAACGCAGCCGGTATCGACGTTAATCGTCCGGTTGAGCCATTCCGCCTCCGGCACCGGCGTGTGGCCGTAGACGACCATCGCGCGCCCGCGATAGTCCTGAGCCCACGGATACCGCACGGGCAGGCCGAATTCGTCGGTCTCGCCGGAGGTCTCGCCGTAGAGGCAAAAGTCGCGCACCTTCGCCGAGCCGCGGCCCTGCATCTCCTCCTTCAGGCCCGCGTGGGCGACGACGAGCTTGCCATCGTCGAGAACGTAGTGGCTGACAAGGTCGTCGATGAATTCCGCCGCGACCCGGCTGAAGCCCCGATAGTGCTCCTCGTAACGCGCGAACTGTTCGATTGACTCGGCCAGGCCATGCGTGATCTGGACGTTCTTACCCCAGACGTGTCGCATGAATTTCACGTCATGATTACCGGGCACACACAGGGCATGTCCGGCCTTCACGCTCTCCATCACGAGCCGGACGCTTTCGGGGATCTTCGGCCCGCGATCGACCAGATCCCCCAGGAACACCAGCTTACGTCGTTCCGGATGCGCCCACGCGCCGCCCGGCTGCTCGGCGTATCCCAGTTGTGCGAGCAGCATCACGAGCTCGTCGCAGCATCCGTGCACGTCGCCGATGATGTCGAACGGGCCGTGCTCGTGGCGGAGGTTATTCCAGAGCGGCTGGCGCTCGATGCTCACCGCGTCGATCTCTTCGGGCGTCTCGAAGACAAAGACGTGGCTGAAGCCCTCGCGTCTGAGCCCGCGCAGCGAGCGGCGAAGCTGCGTGCACTGCTGGCGGACGACATGCTCGCCGAAATCACGATTGTCGCGGCCGCGATTGCGCTCCTGGCACACCCGCTGCGGCAGATTGAACACGATCGCCACGGGGATGCAGTGGTGTTCGCGGGCCAGCGTCACGAGGGGTTTGCGGTCCTCCGCCCGGACACTCGTCGCATCAATCACCGTCAGCCGCCCCGCCTTCAGCCGCTTGGCCGCGATGTAATGCAGCACATCGAAGGCCGCATCGGTGGCCGTCTGGTCATTCTCATTGTCGCTCACCAGCGCGCGGCAGAAATCGGACGAGAGCACTTCCGTGCTCCTGAAGTGCTTGCGCGCAAACGTGGACTTGCCGGCGCCGGAGGGGCCGATGAGGACGACGAGGGAGAGCTCAGGAAGTGTAATGCTCATTCGGTCATACTCTGGCCATTGCCGCCAACAATCGTCGGAGGTAGTACAAGGCGCGAGTGCGTATTCGCGTCAAAACGGGCTTATGCTCAGAGAATCTCAGTTTCCACCGTTCGATCGGCAGAAGCTCTCCCGTATTCTGCCAGTGTGCGAGTGATTCAGCCTGGGCTCTCGCCTCTTCGCTTCCATCCCAATGAGATGACAGCTCGCGTATCAGATACGGGCTGTAGACCAGTTCTGCGCGCCAACGCTCCAGCCATTTTGCAGGAACAATCATAGTGACGAATCGGTGTGAACCTCGGTGCCGTCCAATCACCTTCACACGCTCGTAGCCATCACCCCATAAAGCAGGAAAGCAGTACAGCTTTGCCCCGGGAGCAAAATGCTTTGTTCCGTTGCGCAATTCGCCACTCTCGCCGAGCGGATGCTCTCGCTTCGCGTTCGCCACGACACACCAGATTGCTTTCGGTGGCCGGCTGTCAACCTTCGCCTTGTTAGGTTCATCTGCCATGGGAGAACACCCCCATCTGCGTCGGTGACCCGACTTCCGCATCCTCCGGCCCGACCGGCAGGAATCGTACGCGGTATCCGAATCGCTCCGAGACGGTCGTGGCCCAGCGTTGAAACTCAGTGCGCGTCCATTCGAAGCGGTGGTCGCGGTGACGCATGTGGCCGGCCGGGAGGGTTTCCCACTTCACGTTGTACTCGCGATTGGGTGTCGTAATGACCACCGTACCCGGCCGGGCGAATTCGAAGACAACGCGCTCGAAGGCGGCCAGGCGCGGGGGGTCGAGGTGCTCGATGACCTCGATCGCGCAGGCGGCGTCGAAGCCCTCCAGGCGCTGGTCACGGTAGAGCAGCGAGCCGTGCAGAAGCTGAATGCGCTCGCGCTGGCGCGGCGGGAGGCGGTCGAGCCGCAGCCGATCGGCCGCGATCTCCAGGCTGCGCGAGGAGACGTCCATGCCAACGATCTGCTCGAAGCGGGCAGTTCCCAGCCCTGGCAGGCGGTCGTCCAGCAACATCTGGAGCAGGCGGCCTTCGCCGCAGCCCAGATCCAGCACGCGGCGGGCGCCGCTCTCGCGCAGGACCGCCAGCACCGTGCCCAGACGCTGTGCGTTCAGGCTGAGTGGGGCCTCGACGGCGGCCTCTTCCTCGCGGGCCGTCTGCTCGGCCGTCGCCAGGTCCGGCGTTTCCTCCTGCGTCAGCCGCTCGATGGCCTTGGCTGTCAGGCTGCGGCGGTATTTAAGATAGCGGCTGGCGATGAGATCCCGCTCGGGGTGGCCGACCAGCCAGCCCTCGCCGTGGCGCAGGAGCTTTTCGACCTCATCGTCGCCCACCCAGTAATGCTTCTCGTTGTCGAGCACGGGGATGAGCACGTACAGATGCGAAAGCAGCTCGTGCAGCCGGCAGTGGCCGCGGAGCGTGACGGTCAAGTATGGACTCATGCCCCACTCGGGAAACGTCTCATCGAGCGGATGCGGCACGGCCTCGAGCGTGTAGCCGAGCGGTTCGAAGAGCCGCCGCAGGAAATCCTCGCCCCCACGACAGGGCAAGACCGCGATGCGGGCCTCTAACGGCATCGGTACATCGACCTGTTCGGGCCGATCCTTGCATCGCCCGCCCAGGGCGCTGCCCAGCACCTGGGCAATGGCGACGCTCAGCAGCGAGGAGGCAACATACGGCCGGTCGTTCACGTACTGGTCGAGCGCACCCCCCTCCCCTGCCGGGCCTCGCCGGCCGCGCACCAGCCCGACCGGGTCCACGTCCAGGAGCAGTGCGGCCGTGCAGCGATCCGCCGCGACGTGCGGATAGAAGACGTGGACCTGGCCGAACGAGAGCTCGAACGTCTGCATCCTGCCCGGGTGCTTGTGGAGCAGGTAACTCAGATCGGCGGCGGATGGGCCGGTGGTGGTGATCGTGAGCAGCATGGAGAGTGAGATTACGCGAGAGGAGCGGTGGCAACCAGTGTAGCGGGGTCGTTGATGAAGAAAGGGTAGGCTCGGTTTATGGAGGCGTCAAGCGAGGGGACGATCTCGATCTGATTTGAAATCTGAGATTTGAGATGACCGACTCGCGGCGTCCCCATCAGACGGAGTCGAGCTTGCGGGCGGCCTGGGCCTGTTCGAGGTAGTGTTTGGTGTACTGCGGCTCGACGCGCTCGCAGGCGGCGGTGGCGGTGTCGGCGAGGCGGGCGTAGTCGGGGTCGCCGGTGAGGGTGAGGAACTCGCCGGCCAGGATGACCAGGCGCAGGAGGTGGCGCAGGATCAATCCCTCCTGCTTGACCAGGTCGCGGGCGCGGACGAATTTGTAGAAATCGCCGTCGAATTCGGCCACTCCGCCGGCGATCCACTTGGGCTGGACGAAGATCGGCTCCGGGGCGGCCAGGCGCGTGCCGAAGGCGAGCTGAAGGAGCTCCGGGAACGTCGGCGGGCGGGGTTCGTCCATCTCGTCGGCGTATTCGTCCTCGTCGTCGCGGGCGAGCGTGAAACGGACGGGAGCGGTCACGCCTGGTCCCGAAGCCGAACGGGCTGAAGCCCGCGGCTCCTGGGAATCGATCGCCCCCTCTCCCCCTCCCCCACTCGCCTCCTCATCATCCGCGCGCTGATTCACGCTTGCGATCAGCACGCCGGCCTGCACGAGCATCGGGACGATCACCTGCGTCTCCAGCGGGCCGGGAACAAGCGTCTCGGGCAGGCGGACGCTGCGGAGAATCGTCGGGGCCACTTCGAGAACCGATTCGAGGGCGAGGACCTTCTCGTCGTAGTTGCTGTGATTGAGCATCTCGGCGAGGAACGCGCCGTAGAGCGGGTCGACGCTGCGGAAGTTGAGCAGCTTGTGGATCCCCTCCGTCAGCGTGACGCGCGTGGCGGCGGCCCAGCGGCGCGTGACGGCGGCGAGCGGATCTTCAGTCTCGGGTCGATCGGGACCGACCATGCGTGAGGAAGCGGGATCGTCCGCGGGGCCCGGAGGCGCAGAGGTGGATAGCGGTGCAGGAACAGAGGATGCGTCCGGGGCCGCGGTTTCGACGTGGGCGATGTAACCGAGGGCCTCCAGGTTGGCGAGCATGTAGCTGAGCTGGTCCTGGAAGGCCTTCAGACGCTCGGCCGTGTTGAAGCGTTTGCCCAGAAACTCGCGGACGGCGTCGAGGGCGTTGAACCGGGTCAGCAGGTAAATCAGCACGCTGTAGGCGATCATCGAACGGGAGAAGAGCCGGGCCGGGCCGGCCTCGATGAGCTGCTTAAAGAGTCCCTCCGACCAGTACTGCTCGGTCTTGCGGCGGCTGGGTTTCTTGCGTTCCAGCTCTTTGCGGGCCCGCATGATGCCGGGGTCCTTGGAATTCGGGTCGATCTGCTCGTACTTCTTTCGCCACTTGGCCAGGCGTGCGTCATCCTCGTGCGCGATGGCGTAGACGTAGCCCTTCGTGTCGAACTGTGGACGGCCGGCACGGCCGAAGATCTGGTGCGCGGTCGAGGAAGGGACGGGCTTTTTCTCGCCGTGTTTGCCCTTGAGCAGCGTGCTCATGACGACCGAGCGGGCGGGGAGGTTGATCCCGGCGGCCAGCGTCTCGGTGCAGATGACGAACGGGACCAGCTTGCGGTTGAACAGCTCCTCGACCGCGATCTTATGCTTGGGCAGCACACCCGCGTGATGCACGCCCACGCCGCGCACCAGCATCTGGCGGAGCTTGGGCCCGACGCCTTCGGCGAAGTCATCGCGGCGCTCGCTCAGGTACGCCTCGACCTCGGCCCGCGCCGCCGGCCCCGTGACCGACAATCCCTTGAGCCGCTCGGCGACCTCCCAGCACTCGTCCCGGTTGAAGCAGAAGACCAGCGCGGGCGTGCGGTTGGCCGCGTCGTCTGAGCTGACCATCTCGGGCAGCAGTTCGGTGAGCAGCTTGTCGGGCACCCAGACGAATTCGAGCGGGACGCGCCGCTCCTGCGACGCGACGAGCGCGAGGTCGCGGCCGTGTTCCTTTTTGAGCCACAGGCGAAAGTCCAGCGGATTGCCCACCGTCGCCGAGAGCAGCATGACGCGGACGTGTGCCGGGAGCAGCACGAGCGACAGCTCCCAGACGATGCCGCGCTCGAAGTCGTTAAAGTTGTGGAACTCGTCCATGACCACCGCGCCGACGTGTTCCATGTCGGCGACGTTGGCGTCCGGCGAGAGCAGGTGGTTGAGGAGGATCTCGGCGACGACGACACGGATGAGGGCGTCGGGGTTGATGCGGCGGTTGCCGGTGATGAGGCCCACGTCGTCGCGTGAAAAGCCCCAGCGCTCGGCGAGGCCCTGCAGCTCGCGGTATTTCTGGTCGGTGAGAGCGATCAGCGGCGTGGTGTAGTAGAGCCGCCGCCGCGTGTGGAGGGCTTCGAAGACGGCGGCCTCGGCGATGAGCGTCTTGCCCATGCCGGTCGGCGCGCAGACCATGACGCCGCCTGGCGAGTCAAACCACGCCAGCAGCGCTTCCTCCTGAAACGGATACAGCGTGTAGGGGACGGACTCAATGAACCTGGCGCAGACTTCGTCACGCGTCATGGGCCACAGCATCGCCGGAGCGGGGCGGAATGTCTAATGTCAAAACCCTCCTGTCTCATGAATGACTGAATGCCCAGTGACCCATGGATGCAGGGCCATTGGGCATGAGGGCATTAGACATTCAGAGATTAGACCTTCGTCATCTGCCACCGCAGGTTCACGCCACCCGGACGGCGCGGAGGCGGCCGCAGGCGTTGTCGATGGCCGGGAGAATGTAATCGCCAGCGACAACCTCCCAACTCATCTGGTCGGCCAGCTCGAAACCGCGCGCAAGAAGCGACTCGGCCTGGGCATCGTTGCGGGGGAGCACGTCGAGCAGGCGTTTGGCGACCTGCTCGGCGACGCGGTCTTCGTGCTGGTGGCGCCAGGAGCGGTCAATGGCCAGGAGCGTGGGGATGTCCTGGCCCTTCTGGCCGATGTCGCAGTAGTCGACGACGAGCACGTTCGGCTCGAACTCGGCCCCGGCAACGGATTCGACGAAACCGGCGCAGCCGCAGACGCTGGAGATGACGCAGATCGCCCCGTAGGTGAGCGGCTCGAGCATGGCAATGCCGAAGGGTTCGTAGATGCTCTGGCCGAACTCGACATCCGTGCCGCGGCGGATGTCCAGGAAGCTCATGTCGGCCGGCATCCGCTGGCCGCAGATACCGTGCTGCCAGCCGAACTGGTTGACGTAGATCGTCTTGATGTTGCGGCAGCGGACGTTGATCTCCTGAACGCCCTGATAGAAAAGGGCCTCGCCGTTGGAGAGGTCGGGGTCGATCTCACGATGGGCCACGGGCCAGTGGTACTGCTCCTCCATGCGCTGGATGTCGTCGGGGCGGCGGCCGGGAAGCTCGGTCGAGAGCACGAACAGCACCGCGCTCTGATTGCGGCGGCCCAGAGCGGCGTCGAGCTGCCTGATGACGCGGAGGTCGCGCCAGAGGGCCTTGCTGGTACACATGCGCGTGACATGCGTGAAGATGTAGTCGGGCCGGTGGCCGGTGAGGGCCTCCGCGTAGTCGCGCATCCGCTTCTGGCTGAGTTTCTTCTGGTCGAGCGTGATGCGCTCGGCCGGGATGCCGTTGTAGGTGACAACGATGTCGGCGTCGTCGAATTGGCGGCCGATGAAGCGCAGCTCCTTGGCCACGTCATCCCCGACGGCGAAGACCTTGTCGCAGTGATGACTGAGCCGCACCAGGGCGTGGCGGTAATACTGGTCCTGCGAGCCGAAAACCTCGTCGAGCCGCTGGTTCTTCTCCATGGCCACCGACAGCGCGTTGTAGAACGTGATGTCGTGGCCGGGGTGGTCTTCGACGAGGCGGCGCATGGCCGAAACTTCGTGGGCGTAAAAGACGCTGCGGTACGCGGGGCTGGGGTCGAGCTTGGCGGCCAGGGCGGCGGGCATGCCCATGAATTCGTGGGCAAGCACGACGCACTCGTCGTTGTGATCGGCCGCCCCCAGGGCGTGCAGCACGGCCAGCGCCGGTTCGGCGAGCTTGACGTACAGGTCGTATTCCCAGACGTGCTCGTATTTGCTGGAGTCGAGCTTGTAGGCCTGCCAGAGCTTGTGCTTGAAGATGTTGACGCGGTTGAGGTCCATGCGCGAGACATCGATGAGCACAACCTCGGGCGAGACGAACGCCCCGGTGTGCGGATCGGTGAAACGGCGGTGGCCGTAGACGATCTGCACGTGGTAGTCGCGGCGGACGCGGTCGAGGGCCTCGCTGACGGGGTGCTTGGTGAGTCCGTCGATGCTGCTGTACAGGACCTCGCCGTCGGGCCCGAGGCGCGCCGCGCCCGTGCCTTCGGTCGCGAAGAAGGGGCCGATCAGAATCGTCCGCTGATCGACGCTGCTGTAAGTCTTGCTGGTGAGAAGCCCCTGGAGCACCGCGCCGATGCCGCCGAACTTCTGGATCGCCTCGTGCGTGACGTGAGCGAGTGTACGCATACAGATCCCTCTCACGGACAGATCCGGATCATCCGGACCGATAAATGTGCGTCCTCCCCTCGCATGAAGGGCAGATGGAACATCATAGCCTGTGCGGCCGCTCATGTCAGGAGGATCTCTGGATTGCCGCGGCTTTAACGCCGCTGCGAACTGCCGCCCGGACGAATGCGCGGCTGCGGAGTAAAGCCAAAGCGGCATCGTTGCCGCCGCACTCCAAAAGGTGCTGCCGCGCACGGTGACAGCCGCCGAAGTGGCGTCACGCCAGGAAGCGCTGCACCCGGTGCATCAGCGTAACGAAATCGAGATGCGCGGAGCACGCCCTCGAGGCGGCCACCAGATCCGCGCCCTCCCAGTTTCGGGCGGCCGGATCGAGCTGACGGAACAGCTCGCGGGCTTTGTCGCGTTCGCCGTCGTGCTCGTAATAGCATAGATATCGGGCAATAGCCGAAAAATCCGTATCCGTTCCGGCGGCGTGGCGGCATTGGCCGTCGCAGCCGGGGCAGGTGGCCCGCGAGAGCTGGTCGATCGCCTCGTGGAGGAGCTTCTTCTGGTCCGGATCGAACGGTTTCCGGAACGCGCGGGCGTTTGCGGTGTTCTCCTCAATCTGGCGGAAGTTGCTCATCTCGGAGACGACGACGGCGAAGCGGCCGTCGCTGAACATGCCCGACTGCATCGCATGATGCGGGCTCAAGCCCAAGTCTTTGAAGGCGTCCTGAGCGTTTTGAGGCTGCCGGGCGGCGCGGCCCAGGCCGCGGGTCGTCTTCATGCAGGCCAGGCCCACGCCGGCCTTCGCGCAGGCGTCCACGGCCCTGTCGAAATCGGGATTGGCTTTGATCAGACCGGGGTCGCACGCCACCATGAGCGCGTCAACCCAGCCGCCCTTCACGGCGTTCAGCAGGCAGGCCGTGCGTACCGGCATGTCCGCGTGCGTGCTGAAGCCCATGGAGCGGATCTTCTTTTCACGCTGGAGCCGCTCCTTGACCTTCCGCCACTCGCCGTCGGGATCGAGAGGAATCTCGGGCAGGCGGATGCCGTGAACGAAGTACAGATCGATCGTGTCGACTTTCATCTTTTCGAGCGACCGGTGCACGGCCCGATACAGCAGCTCAGGCTCATAAGCATGCGACTTCGTGACGATGAACACGTCGTCGCGCCGGCCGGTCCGGTTGATCCAGTCGCCCAGCAGCCCTTCCGACTGGCCGCCGATGTAGCCGTCGGCATTGTCGAAGTAGCGGATGCCGCTGCGGTAGACGTATTCGAGAATCCGCGAGCCGTAGCTGGAGATACTCGCCCCGAACCCCAGGCGCGTGACCTTCACGCCCGTTTTGCCCAGCGGGTTCATCGGCAGCGGCTCGGGGGCCTCGCCGGCGGGTGCCGACGTCTGACCGGGTGCAACGACCCCGCCGGCGGCCACGGCCGCTGACGCCCGGATCACCTCACGACGCGATAATCGGGTTCTCACAGCATCCTCCAGGATTCACCACGAAGACACCGAATGATTCACCATCAAGACACGAGGGCACGAAGAGGATAAAGGAACGTTTGTACTACAATTTGAGCTCCTTCGTGTCTTCGTGCCTTCGTGGTGATGCCGTTTAACTGCAGGTTCAAGTCAGGAAGCGGCGCAGATCGACGACGGGGGACGCTGCGGCCTCTGCGAGAACCCGCGTGCTGCATCCACAGCCGCCGGTTGTGCTGCCGTCGGCTGCAGACCCGCCGTTGGACGACCCGCCGCAGCACCCGCTCTTTCTCCCCTTCTCACCTTCGCACTTGCCCACTGACGGGCGCGACGGCGTCGCGATCATCGCCGCGAGGCTGATCGTGCGGCCGTTCTCGCGCGATTCGCGGGCGTCGGCCTTGAGCAGGCGGAGCGACCGGTTACGCTCGCGCTCCAGATAATTCTGCGAGCGCGTCTCGCCTTCGGCGGTCACGTACACCGCGCGGCGGTCGCCGACGACCGGGCATTCCATCTCGCACAGACCGCAGCCGATGCACAGCTCGGTGTCGATCTTGGGGACCTTGAACTCGAGATTGACGGCCGCGATCTCGCCGCGGACCGGCGTGGCCGCGAACTGCGAGCCGTTGACCAGTTCGCCGCTGACCGGATCGAGTTCACCGATCTGGAGCGTATCGCCGTCGTTGGCCAGAATGCGGTGCACTTCCTTGATCCCGTTCTTGTGAACGATCTCGACGTGATACGAAGTCGTCGCGTCGCCCTTGTACTCGTTGGGGCGGAAGCTGCACGGCTCGCCGAACGCCTGGCCCGGCGGCGGGTAATCGGCCAGCGTGACGGTTGTCGGCGTCGCGGAGACGATCTGCTTCTTGCCCTCGCGGACCAGGAGCTGGCGATACTCGGAGTGAATGGCCTTGGGCGAGGTCGGGCAGACCTCTTCGCACACCACGCACGGAATGTTCTTGGACCACGGCAGGCAGCGGCCGAAGTCGTAGTGGGCCGTGCCGAGCTTGACGGGGCCGACCTTCGTGAAATCGCCCAGGCCGAGCTTCTCTTCGATCGTGAGCCGCTGGATCGCCCCGGTCGGGCACACCTGTCCGCAGGCCGTGCAGTTGAGCTGGCAGAAGCCCATGCGGAAGTTCATCACCGGTGTCCAGATGCCTTCCAGGCCGGCTTCGAGCATCGCGGGCTGCAGCACGTTCGTCGGGCACACGCGGATGCACTGGTCGCACTTGATGCAGCGCTCGAGGAACTCCTGCTCTTCGACGCTGCCGGGCGGGCGGACCACCTTCGTCGAGAAATCCTTCGTGGTCTTGCCCGAAAGCCGCGCGAACGGGAAGAAGAGGACGCCGGCGACGGCGGCGAAGATGGCCTTGCGCTTCGGAATATCCGGCCAGGCCACTTCGTGCGAACGCTTGGGCAGCAGGGCGAAGCTCAGGGCGTCGTGCGGGCAGTCCTCGATGCAGTTAAAGCACACGAAGCACTCGCTCTTGCGAAGCTGCGTCTGCGGATCGCTCGCCCCTTCGCAGCTCGTGAGGCACAGGTCGCAGTCGGTGCATTTGTTCGGGTCACGCTCGATCCGCCAGACGGCAAAGCGGCTCAGCACGCCCAGCGTCGCCCCCAGCGGGCACACCACGCGGCAGAAGAACCGCGGGATGACCAGGTTCATCGAGACGAAGAAGAGAATGAGAAAGCCGATCACCCAGCCGAGCTGATGCGTTTTGGCATCGCCGAACACGCCGGCCACCGGACCGGGCATGTTGAGGGCGGGCAGGATTGAGGCGGTGAACGAGCGGTGGAGCAGGCAGATCGGATCCAGCAGGCCGATCTGCAGGCTGCCGAACACGGCCGCCACGATCATCCCGATCAGGATATAGTA
>CAZQEN010000128.1:0-18916 GCA_964591605.1 uncultured Planctomycetales bacterium | reverse complement strand
GTGTCAAAGCGGCTGAGAGCGGCGATTACCTCCTGCACCTGTCTCCCTTCGTGCTCCAGGAAGTCCGCGAGTTGCCCGACTAGCTGCCCGTAAGGCACGGCATCACCGCCGAGCGGGTCGAGATGCTCATCCGGCAGCTCCGCGAGTACGCGGTTGTCGTGACCGACGTTCCGCAGCGCTATCATCATCCGACGGACCCGAAAGACTCCGCCTGCATCGACCTCGCACTGGCAACCGGCTCCGAGTTGGTCGTGAGCCGCATCCGCCACCTGCTCGTGCTCGCGGACCCGTTGACCCCCGAGGGCCGCTCGTGCCAGCAGCAGTTCCCCGAACTGCATATCGTCCGGCCTGTCGAATTCCTCCGGAAGCTGGACGCACGCCGGTCCCCCATCGGGATCCCAATCCTGAGCAGCGACAGGATTGAGCAAAGCTCGGGCCATCTGGCCGGAATTCAAACACTCGTACTACTTCGTTGATTCTCCACCGCCGGCCTTGCCGGGATCAAGACCACACCCCGACAGATCCACCCTGAAGGCCGGCAGCATCGCTCACGCGGCGCAGCTCGAAGACCAGCGACGGTGACTGGGCGGCGAGCAGGGCCCGCGGCTCACGTCCCCCGCGCGATCATGGCCACGTCCGTGCCGGCTTCCACGCGTTTGTACATGCTCAAGCCGCTCGATTCCTGTCGCATCCACAGATGGACACGGATGGGGTGACGAGAATCTTATCTGGCATATCCGTGTCATCTGCGGATACTCGGCCCTTTTCAGAGAAGAGTGCCATCGACCTCCGACAGCGCAGCTCGCAACTGGTCCTCAGAACACAACGATTTCTCCAGAAACGCCCGGCCGTAACGGGTGATTCCCTTCGTGATGGGCGTCTGCTGCCGGCCACGGCCTTGAGGGCGCTCAATACCGGGCCGTTCAGCGGGTTCTGGATGCGCGGGGCGACGGCCGCGGGATTGAGGAGCGCAAAATGCGGCCAGCGCGGCAGGCTGAGCGTGGCCAGATCGCAGTTGCTGAAGGTGACGAAATCCAGCTCGGCGTCGGTCAGGTTGCAGTCGCGGATCGTCTGTCGTTTGTAGCCCGGTTTGCTGCGAAACCACATGGCATGACTCCTCCGTGCGGTGACGTCAGGACTCAGCCGAAGAACCTTCTCAAGCCGCTGCAGCTCCTCGCGACGGCCGCCATCGTACGCTTGAGTTCAGCTTTGTCGGCGGAGTAAACGCTGGCATACACAACCCGGGAAGAATCGTTCTTCCATCGTCCCTCGCAAGCCTCCGAAGTCTGTTTAGAGACCCATTTGCTCCCGCCGGGTTGAATGTGCAGAAGGAACTGGTAGCATCTCGGCTCCACAGGCACATCGAAAACGCCCAGGATTTCGATTTCGACGGCCGGCCGGATGTTCTCCGCCAGTTCCGGATCGAGTTCCACGCCGTAATCCTCCAGTGCGGGGAACTCGAGACACAGCGCGGACTTGTACAGCTCCGAGCGTTCGCGTGTTTCGCCGTCTTCCCAGCCTTCCTCCCGCTTGAAGACAATCAGACGGTTACGATGGGAGCAGATTTTCCACGCGATCCGGATGGCCTTGCCCGTCACGGTGTGTTGTCCCTCGTAGCCGCCACCGGCCACCAGCTTGTACTGTCCGGCCTCTTCGAGACGGACGACCGGCTCCGCATCGCCGGCATAATGGCCCTTCATGAAGTCCTCGAATGAATCGGCGATCCGTTCAACGCCCACCTCCTCCGGGTCGTCCAGCATCATCTGGATAACCGTCGGTTCGCCCGCGGCATTGAGGCGGTTGTAATCCAGCAGGTAAGACCAGCAGTCGCCCCCCGCGAACTGAATCAGTTTCGAGGCATCGCCCGCCCGTGCCTCGAGGTTCTCCCGCAACTCCGAGTTATCTTCGTTGTCCAGACACAGAAGCGGCCCGAGGGAGTTGAATTCCTGCGGCAGCGTGATCCCGAGGATCTCGCGAACGCTGATTTGTTCATCTCCAAACTTGAAATCGTCGTTCGCCAGCTAGCCGCCGTTCTGCGTCCGCAGTAAATCCACCAGCGCGGGCGGAAGCTTCACGCCAAACTGCGCCTCGGCCGCCGCCAGAGTTTCATCCGTGAGCGGCGGCAACTGTCTGACCACCGCCTTCGATTCCTCGCTCAGTTCTGCCCAGAAACCCATAATACTCATGCCTCCACAGAATCATCTGTCGATTGCTCAACGGGTTGCAACGTAATCCAATCGCTCAACGTCGTCCGGGCCGAGGCCTTCGAGGCTCAACTCTACCGTCTCCCCCGCCTCGCCCCACTCCTCCAGCCCGAACGGGATGAACGCGTTCTGCTCCTTCAGGTAATCGTTCACGAAGTCGAGGTCGTTCTTTACCCTTGCCAACTTGACGTCGCGCAGGAGTGATCCGAATACTTTGCCTTCATGATGCGAGAAGTTAGGAAGCGAATCGAGATCGATCTTGTACATCGATGACAGTTTACGGGCGATCTCGTTCGCCGGCGTTTCTCGATTCGAGCTCCCATAATCGAAAAACTCGACGAGTTTTCCTTTTTCAAAGAGAGCGTATTGCGTGACGCCGCCCGTGTCGCTGTTGGCGACGAAGAGGGCGCGGGTCCGAAGCGACGCGGACATTGCCTTCGCATCTGCCAGGCTCGGCCAGGTCTTGTAGGTCGGGCAATTCAGTTTCATGACGATCGACCAGGGCTGGCCGGTCAGTTTGAAGATCGCGAAGGAGCGCGCGGCAAGCTTGACCTTCCCGCCGAGGACATTCCTCGTCCAGGTCCTCGCGTCGCGTAGCTTCGCGAACGCCCCGGCGGTTTGTTCAACGGTCGCCTCGACAACGAAGGCGGCGTCGTTGGTATCGAAGGTGGGAACGCCAACCGGGATGATGCTGCGTTGGCTCTTACCCTGAGCCTTCTGCACTTCGAGCAGGTATTCGACCACCTTCTTGAGTCGTTCGGCCTTCGCGTACGCCAGCGCAGTATGGCCCTTCTGGCCTTGGGGCTCGTAGTCGAGATTGGCGCCGGCTTCCACAAGCAGTTTGACCACCGGCACTTTTCCCGACATCGCCGCAGCGATGAGCGGACTTTCGCCGTCGGACTTGGCCCCGGCTGCCAGGTTCACGTCTGCGCCATGGTCAATCAGGTACTTGACGACAGTTGCCCGTCCTTCGAGCGCGGCACAGATCAGCGGTGTCTGACCCTGGGGATCACGACAGTGGATATCGACGCCCTCCTGTTCGATCTTGCGCTTGACCTCCGCCAGGTCACCGCTGCCGGCCGCGGCACACAGCAGCATTCCGGGGAGTTTTTTCCCTCCAGCCCCTGAAGCAGCCAGAATCGTGATGAGCTTCTTGTTTCGCATCATCGTCGCAAATTCGAGAGGCGAGTAATTGGTGACGGTGTCCCAGTTTTTCTTCTTGGCCACCCGATTCGGGTCCGCGCCTGCGTTGACGAGTTCCTGAACGATCTCTGCGTTTTCCGACTGCACCGCCTTGAGCAGCGGCGTCTCGTGGGAGCGATTGGCGAGGTTGACGTCCGCGCCCCCCGCAATCAACGCGCGGATGAGATCGAGATTCTTCAAGTTTATCGCGGCACCCAGCGGCGTGTCCGGGAAACCCTCGTTCACGTCGGCGCCTGCATCGGCCAGCAACTTCACGACGGCGGGTTTCCTGCCGTACAACGCGGCCCAGAGGGGGGTCTCCAGCATGTCGGAGGTTGCCTCGGGGCTTGGCGCGGGAGCATTCGGATCGCCGCCGGCAGCGAGGAGACGTTTCACCGTTTCCACCTCTCCCTTTCTTGCCGCTACCACTAACTCACCGATGCGCGGATCCTTGCGACCCTGCTCCTTTTGCCGCTCATATTCTGCCAATAATGCGTCGACGCTCTTGTCAGAAGCCATATTCTTCCCATCTGCAGGTACGATAGCAGTCCCACCAGTTCATGGGCCTCACTATCCAGTTTTCCGAAGCAGTTCTTCGATCCGGCAATGTCTCTCCTTCATGTCATGGCAGATCGCCAGTCTTATTGCTTGCCGCCGGCCCTCATCAGGGCTTTCGCAATCTGGGCGTGACCACTTTCGATCGCGTCCGTCAATGCAGTCCGACCACGGTTGTCGCGCATATTCGCGTCTGCTCCGGCCGCAATCATCGCCCGGACGGTCTTCATCAAGCCATCACTCGCGGCAATTCCCAGCATGGAGCGGTTTTCCATTCCGGGATGCGAACGCGGTTGAACCAGTTGATTGATCCTGGCGCCGGCGCGGATCAGCATCACCGGGATCGATTCATTCCCTTCAAGCGCAGCGCGAGCCATCGCGTAGCTGAGTACATAACGCTTCAACTGGGAATGATGCCCGAAGGGACTGTACCGGCTGGCGTAACAATTCACGTTGGCGCCATGCCGGATGAGGAGTTGAATCAGCTTCTCATCGCCGCCCTCATTGATCGGGCCGATGAGCACGTCATCCGGCAGCCGGGCACCGCGTTTGACCAGCTCCACGATGACAGAAGATCTGCACCAGTGGGCCGCCCAATAGAGCGCGCTGCGATTCTTGCTGTCCTTCGCATTGGGATCGAACCCATGTCTCAGGAACCAGATCGCCAGTTTTGATTTGTTATATTGGATGGCCTCAATGAGCGCCCTGGCCCGGCGGGCACTTTTGAATCGAGGCACCTCCTCCGTCTGCCGAAGCAGCTTCAATCCCTCTTTCTCTACGTTCGGTTGAGTCTTGCCGGGTGTTGCTTTCGCCATGGCCCTGTCGTCTCACTCTGCTGCGGCAGCCTTCTACTCTTCACTCAATTCGGCCCGGAAACCCAAGTCAGAAAGCAATCTGGTCCATCCGGACAAGATCTTCGGGGAGGAAACCGGGAATCGTCAGTTTGATTCTTTTTCGACCCCTCGGCGGACCGAGGAATGCGGCCGGTGGAATGGAGATGCTCTGCGCCTTGAGAAAATCCCTGGCAAATTGCTGCGCATTCCTGATGTCTTTGGATCCAACATTCCTTGCCGTTGAAGAAAAGCGGATGCCACGATCATCCGATTTCATCGATTCGATTCGTTGGCCGCTGTCGTAATACGCATAAGCAATGGCCGCGGCGGTATCGCTGACGGCAAAGTAGATGGCTTTGGATTTCAAAGCTTGGGAAAGGGGAAGGGCCTTGAGTTTCACGTTTCCGGCACGGGTCAATGGAACAATCACTGTCCACGGCTGGTTCGAGAACTGATAGAGAACATAGGCTTCGTTTCCGGGTTCAACTTCGTGATCGAAAACATCGCGCTGCCAATAGATGGGTTTGTATTGATTCACAAACGCCTGAGCTACTGATTCTATTCCTGAATTCACCAGCAGTCCGGAACCTTCCATCTCCGGACTGTCGAGGTCCAGTTTCTGCGAGCGCTTTGGTTCGCCGTCAATTGCTTTGGAAAGCTTTCCTCGAAGGTACTGTGCGACGGACCGATGGCCGGAGCTCTTACTGTTGGCCTCGGCTTGCGCGAGGGCTGTATGCCCCAGCTGGTTTTCGTAGGCGATATCGGCGCCAGCTTCGGCCAGCAGCCTGACGATATCGAGATCTCCGCGAAGGGCGGCTTCCATGAGAGCGGTCGTTCCTCCCTCGCTGACAAGATTCACGTCAGCGCCTGCTTCGATCAATGCTCTGACAATGTCCGCATGCTCGTGGGCAGCAGCAACCATAAGGGCCGTGCAATTCCCACTGGTATTTGCCGCGTTAACATTGACGCCCGAACGGATCAGGGCATCGACTTCAGGGGTTCGTCCCTCACTTGCGGCAGCAATCAGTGCCATTTCGTTCAGGTTTTGCGCCGGGGCACCCAAATCCTGGAAGTGCCTGATTAACTCATCCCTACCGCTATCCACGGCGTAGGTCAAAGCGCTGTTGCCGGCGTCGTCAA
Source organism: uncultured Planctomycetales bacterium (assembly GCA_964591605.1). GTDB lineage: Bacteria > Planctomycetota > Phycisphaerae > UBA1845 > PWPN01 > CAYLLT01. Next base: position 13,002 of record CAZQEN010000128.1, on the reverse strand, counting down.
GTTGGCCGATATCAGCCCCGCGGCTTGTCAGAAGCTTCACCATGTCCGCCCGATTTTCCTGCACTGCCAGGATTAAAGGCGCGCGCCCATTGGAATCGCGCGCGTTGATGTTGGCTCCTCGCTCCAGGAGTACCTCCACCTGTCCTGAAAGCCCCCAGTGGACAGCTTTGTGAAGCGCGGTCCGGCCATACTCTCCCTTCCCATCGAGGTCGCTTCCCGCGATGGCCAATCTTTCGATGATTTTCTCCTGTCCCCGGCGATGAGATACGGCATAGTACACGGGACTCCACCCCTTGCCCACCGGTTGATTCACATCGATTCCCGATTCGATAAGCTTGTCCAACGTGTTCAAGTCACCTTCGACGATTGCTGTCAGCAGCGACTCATTGTCTGTTTCTTGATTGGTCATTTGCTATCCCAAGGCGGCCTTCGGCCGCAACCGAACACAGAACTCTTTGCACAAACCCCGCCACACGGCGGCGGTTCCAAGCCGCACTCACGCATGAGCCTTCCGAAGCACTTCCTCGATCCGGCGGTAGGGCGCGAGGTCCAGTGTTATGAGCGGATGCGGATCGATGGTCCACCCCTCAATGATCTTCCGGACCGCTTCCAGCGGCGTCTGGCCATCGTTGTTGCGAATCGTGGTTGCTGCGCCGGCCTCCAGCAGGAGCTTCGCCGCCTCGAAGCGGCCCTGTATGACTGCCTCGTGCAGGGCAGTCGTACCTTCGTGTCCGAGCTGTGCATTGAGGTCGGCTCCTGCGGAGATGAGCAGGCGGAGGATCTCGGTGTCCTCACCCGTGACGGCCATGATCAGTTCGGTCCACCCCTTGCCCATGCCGCATTTGGCGCCGGCATCGAGCAGCAGCTTGACGATGGATGTGTGGTTCCCGGCGACGGCCTCCCCGAGTGCCACATCGCCGCGCCGCGTCGGCCGGTTAACGTCCGCGCCGGCGGCCAGGAGCGTACGCACCGCTTCCACATCGCCGGAGCCGGCGGCCTTCACCAGTGCCGCTGCGCTGACGCCCGGCTTGCCTCGCTTGCCCGCCCTGGAGGGCATCACGGTTTCCAGCGTCTTCACGTCGCCGCTTTCGGCCGCAGCCTCCATCACCGTTCCCGTGCCGCCGCTCGCGCCGGGTTGGATGCCGTCCGCCTTCTCGGGCGATTCGGGGGCCGGATAGGCGGCGAAGAGCGCGAGCACATCGTGCAAATTGTGCTCCGTGGCGACCTGAAAAGGAGATATGCCGTTTTTGTTGGGCGGAACCAGGTGAGGGTTTGCGCCGGCTTCGAGCAGCTTTTGGACCATCGCGAGCAAGAGTTCCGGCAGCGGCGGCTTGCTCCTGCGCTTCGTTCTGCAGTTCTCGACAGCAAACGAGAGCGGGATGTTCCCCCGACCGTCGGAAAGATTCGGATTGGCGCCGCCGGCGAGGAGCAGATCCAACATGGAAAGACACTTTTCGGCCTCAGTCGCGTCAAAAAAGACTGATATGTATATGCCATAGAGCAGAGTGGTCAGGGGAGTCGCGCCTTTATGGGGGCCGAATTGTTCGCCCTGCGTCAGAGCAAAGTCGGCGGGCGCACCCGCCTTGAGCAGGAAATCAACCAGTTCCGGGCTCTCGTTCCCTATCGCGTAGTGAAGCTCCGGACCCGTGAGCGGCGTCCCCGCGGCAACAAGCGTACGCAGGACCTCAAACAGGTCATCGCCGGCCCTGGGCTTGGCGGAGGCGCAAGCAGTGAGGGCCGATTGTTTTTGGCGGAGAGACGTGGGATCAGCGCCGGCCTCAAGCAGACGGCGGACGGCCCAGAGGTCCTTCTTGACGGCAGCGACCATGAGCGGCGTCTCGTACGGGGCCTTGAGATTCGGATCGGCGCCGGCAGCCAGGAGGGCGTCGATGAGCGTGTGGTTCTTCTCGCGGCACGCGTGCAAAAGAGCGGTCACGCCGTCCTGCTTAGCGTTCACGTTGACGCCTCGCGAGATCAGCAGGTGTGCGGCCTGGAACCAGCCGGCCTCGACAAGATTCGGAAGGAGATGAACCTTCAAGCCCGACTGAGGATTGACCCAGAAGGTCACGTCGGCATACTCAGGCGATTGCAGCGCGGCGATGAAAGCCTCTTCACCCCCTTTTTTCTCGCTCCGCAGGCGCAACATTTCCGCGCCGGGGAATTCGCCCGCCATCCGTTTTCGATCCGGATCGCCTCGCCAGTCCTTTTGCCCCATGGTCGTTCTCTTTGTGCTTTTGCCGTCAGCGAAAACCCATCAACGCTGCTTCGGACGCCGAACCGACGCTTCAATGCTGGTGCTTGTGGCCCCCGCGCGTTTGAGGAGGGGAATCATGTCCGTGCGGCCCAGTTTCATTGCCCAATCCATCGGAGTCATTCCGTCAGCGTCTGTCGCATTGCAGTCGGCGCCGCCCTTGAGAAGAAGTTGAATCATCTCCTTGCGGTTGCAGCGCACGCCGACAATCATCGCCGTCGTCTGACGTGCCATAACCTCCTCAGGCTTTCGACGACGACCTTTTGATTTCGCGGTCTTTCTGGCCTGAGGTGACAACGGTTCGATAAACTCAATGTCGTCACGACGGCTCAGGTCGGCTTTCGTGTCGATCACTGCCCGAACGACCCTGGCGAGGCCATTCTTCACCGCGTTGTGCAAAGGACACCACACGGAGCATTCGGACTTCGGCCAGATTGGGGCGCCGGCGCGGATCAGTTCGAGCGCTTCGGGCTCCTTCTCCCAGTGGACGGCCAGACAAAGCAACTCGTGAGAGCAGGTTGCTCCGGCAGCGATGAGCCGTTTCACGAGCTTGAGCGTTCCTTCCCGCAGGGCACATTCCAAAGCCTCTGGAGACGGCGGCCAGCCATGATCGAGCATAAACATCGCGATATCTTCATGCCCCCGATTGACTGCGCAAAGGAGTGCGTCCCAGCCCTGACTGCCAGGCTTGGCGCCACGCGACATTAGTTCCTTGACAACCGCGAAGTGTCCTGCCTGCGCAGCCTCAGCGATGGCAGCCCAGGTTGAACCCTGAAGATTGACGTCAGCGCCTCGATCGAGCAGCAGCTTGACTACAGCCAGATGTCCTTTCGTGGCTGCCAGCACCAGGGCCGGCTTCTCGAAGTAATTTTGTGAATCCGGATCCGCTCCCATATCAAGAAGGAATCTGACCACTTCGAGTTGTCCCGCCGCTGCCGCGGCCGTCAACGGGCGATGTCCGTCCCTCTGTTCGACGCCGTTGACGCTCATGCCCGCCTCAACGTGTTTCCGCACCTTCTCCACACGTCCATTGCGGCAGGCCGCGATCATCTCACTCGGAACGATGGGCGGCCTGGCAGGGCGCGCAGGTGATTTCGACGGTCGTGACTGTGACTTCGAGTCAGCTTGAGATTCACTCGCATGGATAGGTTCCTCAGGTTCCTCAAGCGGCTCGCTCTGCTCAGTGCTCTCGACGAGCAAGTCGACGCGCAGGAAGTCCTCTGCTGGCACATCGCCGGCTTCGTCGGTGAAGGTGATACCAACCGTTCTGGACGACCCGAAATACTCGACCCAGGGAACATAGGCGTCGAGCTCTCGTGCCAGTGCATCGACGGCCACTGTCTCATCTTCAAACTGCCGCCACCAGTTCTTCTTGTGGCGATCGCTCTTGAACTTCGCATCCGACGGGGATGCCTCATCTTTCGTGAAGCCCTCGGAATCAAAAGCGATACGTTCGTTGGTGCCTTCGTACAGGTGCAAAAAGATGTTGCCGCCCGTGTCGTCATAGCCAGCCAGGAGTGTCGTCAATCCGGTCTTGCGAGCGAGTTCCCCGGCCTCCAGGTACGAGTCCAGATAAAGCCATGACTGCCCCTTGAGCTGAGTCAGCAGAACATGGTTGGCCTTGGGTTGCTTCAGCTTTCCCGCGAGCATCTCACGGCCGACGTCGCGTTTCACCTGCCCGAACACACCCGCCTTCAGCATCCGATCGATCACCACGTCCGGATCATTGGGCTTGGACAAATCGCGGTCGGTTCGAACCAGCGTGATCCACCACTTGTAGTAGATCAGGTGACCCAGCGGCACACCGCGACGCTGTTCGGTCGGCAGGGCAACAGTTTTCTTCTTCGGCACAGTTTTTCCCTTTCGCGAGGTTGCGTGTATCTCTGGATGCAACGAGCCGCTCGCTGCATTACGTGCGGTCGCTTCTCTTTGAACGATTGCCCGTCCCTAATCGTTCCATTTTCGGCCAAGTCACGGCCGCCACAGGGGGCGGCCGCTGCAAAACTGTGATGCCCAAAGGAATACTCTCACTCCTGGGACTCAGTGTTGTCGGATTCCGCTGTGCGCAGTTCCGCGGAGCGCGAAAAGAGCCCGATCGCGATGCAGAGTGCGGCGAGGATTTCACTGCCGATCCCCTTGCCGATTCTCCAGGTGTGGAACTCGTAGATGCCGAACGCGCCGATCAGGAGGCCCGCCACGACGAAATACCACCATTTCCAGTTATCGGCTTCACTGCTCATGCGTCGTCTCCTCTTGAAACACCTGCATACACAATCCAACGACATGTCCGATCACGCGATCGGACTCAACATCAGAATGCAAAGCTCCACTCAGACCATCCTCGATTGCCATGACGCAGGGTGGCGCCACTTCCAGCACATCCTCAAGCGGGTGTGACACCGGAGGCTCAGCGCATCCGTGGCTCGACGTCTCACGGGCAGAGGGCCTGGCGCGGAGGGCTCTTGACCTGGTTTTTGACGGTGAGCGCATCCGCCGCATCGATGACGCCGTTGCGATTGATATCGAAAGCCGGTCCATCGAGGTCCGAGGTTCCCGCTCTGGCGTTCACGAGCAGCGTGTCGCTGAGCGTGACGTCGCCCGAACCGGTGACGTCTCCCAGCAGAACGCGGAGCATGCAGTCGGTATCGCCGATGGGCGCGGCGCCGCGGGAATCGATGACGGCGTTGGCCACATCGATGGTACAGCAGGATTCGCTGGAGATGGTGCTCATGAGCTCGATCCGAAGCGTAGCCGCATCCGCCATGCTGAGCATCGTACTCACCGGGAACGGGATCGGCGGCAGGAGCGTGCCATTCACCGTCTGTTGAACCACAATGCTGACCGAACCCCCCGCCTTGAGCTGCACGGGATAGTCGAACTGGACTTCGAGCCGGAAGGGGCCGCCCATTCGTGGTTCGGTCACCGGCCCGCTCATGCCGTTGCCGGTGGACGCGGGATCAAGCGACAATGCGAGCCACTCGGGCGGTCCGGTCGGCTGCGAGTGAGGCGCCAGGCTCTTCCACCCGCCGATCTGCGGCCCGTCGGGGACGTTCTCATACGCGCCGCGGTTGACGATGGCGGCGGCCGGCAACGCGGTCGGATCGTCGCTGATACGCGGGCTGCCGTCGATGTCGAGCGGCAGCGGTTCGGCGGTGTTGCCGTTCCCGTCCACATCACCGGAATCGGCGGGCACCGCACTGTTGTCGCCGGAATCAGCCGCTGGCGAATAGAACTGAAGGCGCAGATCATCGTCGATCGTGCCCGCCAGGCCGTCGCTGCCGTCCGGCAGGACGAACATCGGATTGATGCCGTTATTCGCAGCGCCGCCCAGCGAGCCGGTCCAGCCCTGAACGGTCGAGTTGGCAATGGTCAAACCGGAGCCGCCGGCGAGTTGGGCGATCTGGTCGCTGCCGTTCGTGGACGAGTTCCCCCACAAGATGCAGTTCCGGACGGGCCAGTTCGACGACCCGTAGATTCCGGCCGGCGAGCCCATGAGCGAACGGTTGTTGACGATCGTGCAGTTGTATATCTCGTTGACGCCGTTGGCCGCCCCGGCATACCAACCGGCGGTATTGCCGCTGAAAACGCAGCCGATGAGCGCTCCGTCCCCCTCCACCGACAGCCCGCCGCCCGCCGCGTTGCTGGTGTTGCCGAAGAAGCCGCAGTTGATGCACGTCAGCGGGTAATAGTTACCCTTGATGGCTCCGCCTGAACCGCTTGCACTGTTGGCCTCGAACGTGCAGTTCACGAAGAGGGAATTGGTGAAATAGTACTCGACCGCTCCGCCGGCCCCGGAGGCAGTGTTGCCGCGGAACGTACATCGCCGGAAGGTGTGCGTGAAGCTGGTGCCCGGGAGGAGCTGAACAGCGCCGCCATTGCTTTGAGCCTTGTTCATCTCGAATCTGCAGTCGGTCACCTGGCCGAGGTCGTTGATGGAGGCTGCGCCGCCGCCGGCCCCGTAGTTGTCGCGAAAGATGCAACGGTTGAGTGTACTTGACCCGGTCGCCCGAAGGCCGCCGCCGGCGCCGCCGTCTGCCTGGCCGGCGACGATCGTCACTGCGTCCAGCGTGCACGCGGGGTCGCCAGACGAGGGTTTGACGACGGTGACGACGTGGTAAGCGTTGTCGCCGCGATTGGTGAACGACGGCCCATCATCGCCGGCGATGTCCCCACTCAGCGTGGTGACGTAGATTGCGGGGTTCTGCTCGTCGGGGTGGGCGGACCCGTACCCGGCGTAACCGCCCCGCAGCGCCATGCCCTTGCGCAGCGTGAAGCTGGCGGAGCGATCGCCGACGGTGGCCGTCGGACGATACGTACCGGGTCCGACGTGGATCTCATCACCCGGTAGCGCAGTCGTCAGCGCCTGCTGGAGATCATTGCCGGCGGTCGCCCAGGACGTACCGTCGCCGCCGGGCGGCGCAGAGGTATCGACGTAGCGGATCGCCGCCGATGCGCTGCCGGCTGTTGGGAGGACGAACACGGAGAAAACCACGCCGCACCATCGGAACGCGCGCCGCACATGGATACCTCTATAGGGAAGCCTCGGTTTGTTCCCTTCGTCAGTGAACTCAGCCCGCACGTTGACGCGACGACGAAGAATATGTTAACAAACCGGGCCCATGGTGCCAGCAACAATTGAAAAAACCAAGCACTTCCGGCCGGATCGCGAGCGGCTTGGCAAACTTTAACTCTTTTGAGCCCAAGACGTTAGACCGCACATCAGACGATCGTCCGGCAAGGCAGACGCCGGACCCCGACGTGGGCCGATGAATTGCGCGGGATTCCCAAGTTCTTTCGTGGATCAATCTGAGACCCGGACGCCAACCGCATGGTGACTGAGTGGCCTCAGCAGCGGGCGTTCGGCGGGCACGGAGCCCGTACCTCGAGCCGCGCACAGGCTGGGCATCCGCACCCGTCTGACCATAAATCGCGCAACCGACGAGCTTTCGGTCAAAAGACAAGCCCGACTGCCGCAGCAGGAGGCTGCCTGTTGTGAGACTTGAGGTTAGGTCTGATTTCGTGTAGCGTGCTCCGCCCCTCGCGGCCTGCGCGGGGCGGATTGGCACGATGCTTGCTCTCTGAACCCGCGAAGTCTCGCCTGGGGGGCTTGGCGTGCAAGGTTGGAATCGATGTCCACAGGATTTCTCATCGACATGGATGGCGTCATTTATCGGGGCAACAAGCTCATCCCGGGGGCGAATCAGTTCATCGCCGAGCTGCGCGCCCGCCGGATCCCGTTTCTCTTCCTGACCAACAACAGCCAGCGCACGCGGCTGGACGTGGCCACGCGGCTGCACCGGATGGGCATCGAGGCATCGGAAGAGAACATCTTCACCTGCGCGATGGCCACGGCGCGGTTCCTCGCGCGGCAGAAGCCCGCCGGGACGGCGTACGTCATCGGCGAGGGCGGCCTGCTCCAGGCCCTCCACGAAGAGGGATACGCGATCGTGGATCACGACCCCGACTATGTCGTCGTGGGCGAGGGGCGGGCGTTCACCATGGAGATGATCGAGACGGGTGTGCGGATGATCATGGCCGGCGCGAAGCTGATCGCCACCAACCTGGATCCCAACTGCCCGACGCCCGACGGCCTGCGGCCCGGCTGCGGGGCGATCGTGGCCATGCTCGAATCGGCCACCGGCCGCAAGGCCTTCAGCGTCGGCAAGCCCAGCCCGGTCATGATGCGGGCCGCCCGCAAGCAGCTCGGAATCGACGCCGCCCAGACCACCATGATCGGCGACACGATGGAGACCGACATCCTCGGCGGAGTCCAGCTCGGCTATCGAACCGTGCTCGTCCTCTCGGGCGGCACGAAACCCTCCGACCTCCATCACTACGCTTACCGACCCGACAAGATCGTCAGCTCGATCGCCGAACTCTGCGACCCGGCATACCTCGATTGGGCCAATGCCGCCTGATGGTGCGACGTGAGATGTGAGATGTGACGTCAGTGATCTCCGATCAATTGCCTGTGAACAGGGGGATTTATGTCGAATGATCTCTGGATGGTTCTGTGGATTGGAACGGCATTTGCACCGCCTGCCCCGGCCCGGCGCACGTCGCTCGGCCCGCTCGCCAGATTCCTGCTGCGGAGGAAAAACCGCCGCAGCGCGGCGGCCGATGCGTCGTCAGCCGGCAGCGGCTCCACTGCTTCCCTGCCCACGCCGGGGGCCGCTGCCGTGCCGGAGAGACTCAGCCCCCGTCATGCAGCCTGAAGGTGGTTCCCGGTTCACCGACCGGTGGAGCCCGAAGCGCAGGAGAGGGGTTCGCACGATGACGCCAGCAAACGCATCCACTGCCGTGGCGCGAAGTGTTCTGGCGATCACAGCAGTTGCTGCAGCGCGCGGACCGCTTCGTCCACCTGGTCCTCGCTCATGAGGCCGTGGAAGGGCAGGGCGATCGTGCGGTCGGACAGGGCCTCGGTGACGGGGTAATCCCCCCGCCGGTGGCCGAAGCGCTCCACGTAGAACGGCTGCAGGTGAATCGGCGTGAAGTAGTTGTTGCAGCCGATACCCTGCCCGCGGAGCTGCTCGAGGATGCGGTCGCGGTCGTCGCGCGTGTAGCGGTCATCGAGCCGCACGACCATCACAAACGGGCTGACGCGGCAGTCGGGGTGAACCTTCTGCATCCGGACGCGCTTCTCGCCCTCGAGCCGCCGGGCGTACCAGCCCGCGACCCGCCGCCGCCGCTCGAGGATCTCGTCGAATCGCCGGAGCTGGGCGATCCCCAGCGCGCAGTTGATGTCGCTGAGCCGGAAGTTGTAGCCCAGCCGCGCGTGGGCCAGCCAGCCGGCGCCGTCGTCGCGCCCCTGGTTGCGCATCGAGACGACGAGCCGGTGAATGCGCTCGTTGCCCGTGACCACCATCCCGCCTTCGCCGGTGGTGAGCTGCTTGTTGGGATAGAAGCCGAAAACCCCCACGTCGCCGAGCAGGCCGGCCCTGCGCCCCTGGTACTGCGCGCCCAGGGCCTCGCATGAGTCCTCAATGATCGGCAGTTGCCGCGAGCGGGCGATCCGCAGGATCGGCTCCATGTCCGCCGGCTGGCCGAACACGTCCACCGGCAGAATCGCCTTCGTCCGGGTCGTGATGGCCGCCTCGATCCGCGACGGATCGATGTTCCACGTGTCCGGGTCGATATCGACGAACACGGGCCTGGCTCCCACGAACAGGGCGGCATTCGACGACGCGACAAAGGAAAAAGGCGTCGTGATCACCTCGTCGCCGGACCCGATGCCCAGAGCGGCTACGCACAGGTGCAACCCGCTGGTCCCGCTGTTGACGGCGGCCGTAAACGGCGCCCCCAGGTACTCGGCGAACAGCTTCTCGAACTCACCCAGTTTGGGGCCCAGCGATAGATGGGGCGTGCGGAGAACGTCGAGAACGGCCTGACGCTCGGCATCCGTGATGTCCGGGCACGACAACGGAAGATTCATTCGTCTACCTCATGCGGTACCACGCAGCGCCGAGCTTCCCCGCCGGCCGCTCGCGATCAGATGACCCCTGCACTGGCGAGAGCACTGATCTCAAAGAGACGCCGATTATACCGCTGGGTCAGTAGCTCCACACGTCATGCGGGAGCGGGCCCATCGGAACCTGGCCTTGCGCCGGCTCCTGCAGACGCACCAGCAGATGGCATTCCGTGCGGGTCGGGCCGAAGTGGATCAGCAGCGGGGCCTGATCCTGCGTGAGGTTGTACAGGCCGGCCTCCATCACCGTGTCGCTGTTATCGCCGATGCGCCAGGCCGCCCGCTGCGTCATCCGGTCGACCGACCCCTCGATCGGAAGGAGCTGATCGGTGAGCTGGTTGTAGTACGTCCCGCCGATGAAGCCCTGCCGGCTGACGGCGAGTTGAAGGAAGCTGTTGGGATCGACGTTCTCATCGACCGCAACCGCGAACACGCCCAGGGGCGTCCAGTCGGTCGCGATGGCGCCGGCGGAGACAAAAGTCTGCGGCGGGGGCGGCACCGGAACCTGCACCGCTCCAAGCTGGATCGCCTGCGTCACGTAGACGTTGATCGGTGCGAGCGCCCGCCCGTTCAGATAAACGTAGTTCTCGCGGAAGATCACGGACTCGCCGTAGCTGTAGGAGATGTAGTTGCTGGCCGTCCAGCCGAAACCGCCGAACCAGCCGGTGAGGGTGACCCAGGTCGGCTGCCGCCACCAGTAATACGGCCGCCATCCGCCCCAGCTCCAGTAGGTGCCCCACCGGTTCCATCGCGGATCGACCCAACCCAGACGATAGGGCCTCCAATCCGGGCGGAAATAACGGTATGGCTGCACGCGGGTGCGCACGCCGGACGCCCAGTGGCGCCGCACATCGACCGTCCAGCGGCGATCGATGTGATGTCCCTCGCGGGCCGGGAGGGCGAAGCCGTATCGCCCGGCCTCTGAGCGGCGGTACGTGCCCGGCACGCCGAGAAGATCGTAGCGATCGAGTGTCCGCGGCCGGCCTGACGTGCTGCTCCGGTCACGCTCGCGCGGTCCGGCCATCCCCAGCGCGCCGGTCGATCTCGGTGCGACCGTGCCCACACCCGACGGGCGGGCAGACGATCGACGGTCGGCCTGGGCGTTCGATGACGACCGCGGAGAGACCGCCTCCCGTCCGGACGAACCGCCCTGCCGCCGCAGCGAGGTCGACGGAGACGCTTTGTCCGCGGCTTCTCGGCGCGGCAGACTCTGCACACGAGCCGTCGGAGAGGCAGATCGCTTGGCGGAATCCGCGGCCGCGGGTGAGCGCACGATCGACCGGGCCTGCGCCGTGCCCCCGCGCTGCGCCTGCTCGCGCGGACGCGCCTGAGCCTGGGCGAATGCCGCGCCGCCGATTGCGGCGGCGGCAAAGATCGCAATGCTGATGATCGTTGGTTTCCTCATGGCACTATCGCTCCAAGGCGGCGTCTGCCGGCTGTGTCTGAGCACGAACAATCGTCACCGGCCCGATGTCGGGCAGAATCTCGCCGTCGACTTCGCGGCTGATCGACTGCCACGTGTACTTGTCGGGGCTCTCGAGCTGCACGATGCGCACGTCCGAAGCCCGGCTCCCATCGGGCAGCACGCCGCGCGATTTGATGATCCACACACCTTCTCCGCGCGAGCTCCAGATCCCCTGACCGAAACCGCCGTCCGCATCAAACATCCACGAACGGATCGTCCGCGAGGCCGGGTCCCATCCGATCACCTCGGTGCCGCCCATCTGACGGCCGCTCCGCAGCGTCGCGGAGAACGTACGCGTGATGAACCGCCGGCTCGACGTCCACTGCCAGTCGTTGCGGATCGTGGCCTCCGAGTCCTCGTCCACCCATGAGCCGATGAAGCCCGAGAGCTGATCGAGCGCCTGCCCGACTTCCGAGAACTCCTCGGCGGTGCGAATGAGCCACTTCCCCTCGCGCTTCACGTAATTCGCTCGAAACGGCGCCACGTCTGACGCGCCTTCCGCATCCGTCAGCGCACTGACCGCCCGCACCATGGCGATACGCGAGCGCGGCGACTGCACCGACTCCACCCGGATCTCCAGGCGGGCGCCCTTGCGGTCGGTCAGCGTCTGCGCGAGCTGCTTTTGGATGTTCTCGCGGCCCTTGACCAGACTGCCGTCCTCAAAGACGTACTGCGCATCATTCGTGAAAAACCGGCCGATCGCTTCAGAGTCGCCGCGGTTGAACGCCTCCGCATAGGCCGAGACGGCCTCACGGACGGCCTGTTCATCCACATCCGCAGGCCGGGTGGCCGGCTGCTGGGCCCAGGAAACCGTGGTGAAGAGCAATAGCGTTAAACCAGTCATGTGGCAGATCCTCCAAAACGCGACCGCCGGTCATCATAAGAGGACCCCGGAGAGGAGTATAGGTTAACCCCCGATTCTCCGGACCGGGCGACAAATCACCAAGGCGCCCTGCCGGCACCCTCTCGGCCGCACTCCAGAGCCGTTTCCGGTGCCGGACGTGCCGCCGCCACCCAGCCGGGAGCACCCGATTATTGCGAGCGGGCAGCGGAATACTAAGATGACCGCCTGGCAGTTCCGATAAGAAAAACGCCCCGACAGCAAGGAGTCATCGGTGTCCCACCAGGATCTACTGCAGAGGATCAAGGCCAGGCAGGCCCGCGTCGGCATCATGGGCATGGGCTATGTCGGTCTGCCGCTCGCCCGCACCTTCTGCGGCGCAGGCTTCAACGTGCTCGGCTACGACGTCGACCAGGCCAAGATCGACATGCTCAACGCCGGCAGAAGCTACATCAAGCACATCCCCGACAGCATGATCCAGCAGGTGCGGGCCGAGAAGCGGTTTGAGGCCACCTCGGACCCGGCCCAACTGAAAACCTGCGACAGCATCCTCATCTGTGTGCCGACGCCGCTCTCGAAGATGCGCGACCCTGATATGGCTTACGTGGTCCGCACCGCTGAGACGATCGCCACGGTCCTGCGGCCCGGCCAGCTCATCGTGCTCGAGAGCACCACCTACCCGGGCACGACGAAGGAAGTGGTCAAGCCCATCCTCGAAAAGAGCGGCCTGACCGCGGGCAGGGATTTCTACCTGGCCTTCTCGCCCGAGCGCGAAGACCCCGGCCGGCAGGATTTCTCCACCGAAACCATCACCAAGGTGGTCGGCGGCTACGACCCGGCGAGCCTCGAACTCGCCTCGGCGCTGTATGGCAGCGCGATCAGGAGCATCTGCCCGGTTTCGAGCTGCGAGGTGGCCGAGGCTGCCAAGATCCTCGAAAACGTCTATCGCTGCATCAACATCGCCCTCGTCAACGAGCTCA
>CAZQEN010000127.1:0-18926 GCA_964591605.1 uncultured Planctomycetales bacterium | reverse complement strand
ACTTCCTGTGGCTCGGCCAGCACGGGGATCAGGGGCCGTTCGACATTACGAAGATCCTCGCCCGGGATCCGGACGCGATGAGCAAGCCCGACTCGCCGCTCTGGGGGCCGATGCATCACCCGCATCACTGGGGCGAGTCGCTCCTGGGCTATTACCTCAGCGACGACGCGTGGGTGCTGGCCAAACATGCCCAAATGCTCTCGGACGCGGGCGTCGATGTGATCATCTTCGACGTCACGAACCAGGTGACGTACCGGAAGGTGCACACGCGGCTGTGCGAGGTGTTCACCGACCTGCGCCGCTGCGGCCGACGCACGCCGCAGATCGCGTTCCTCACGCCCTTCTGGGATCCGCCCAAAGTCGTCGCCGAGCTGTACCGCGATCTCTATCAGCCCGGCCGCTACCCTGATCTGTGGTTCCGCTGGAAGGGCAAGCCGCTGATCCTGGCCGACCCGGACAAGTCGCCGGCGGAGACGCGCGATTTCTTCACGTTCCGCAAGCCGCAGCCCGACTACTTCCAGGGCCCGACCGGCCCGAACCAGTGGGGCTGGCTCGAGATCCATCCGCAGCACGCGTTCTACAACGCGGAGGGCAGGCCCGAGCAGGTGACCGTCGGCGTGGCTCAGAACGGCACGGGCCGGCGGCTCTGCGCGTTCAGTGAGAAGAACACCTACGGACGGAGCTGGCACGACGGTGCGAAGGATGAGTGGCCCGACGCCGTGCTGCACGGGCTCAACGTCGCCGAGCAGTGGAAGCGGGCCCTCGAGATCGACCCGGAGTTCATCTTCATCACCGGCTGGAACGAGTGGATCGCCGGCCGGTTCGCCGAGTTCAACAAGGTCCGCGAGCCGGTCATGTTCGTCGATCAGTTCACGCAAGAGTACAGCCGCGACATCGAGCCGATGAAGGGCGGGCATGGCGACAATTACTACTACCAGATGGTCAGCTACATCCGGCGTTTCAAGGGGGTGCGGCCGCCGCCGCGGGCGGGCGGGCCGAAAACGATCGCCATCGACGGCGACTTTGGCGACTGGGCGGACGTGCGGCCCGAGTACCGCGATGACGCCGGGGACACGATGCACCGCCAGCACGGCGGCTGCGGAACGGCCGGCCCGTATGTCAACACCACCGGCCGCAACGATTTCGTGCTGCTCAAGGTTGCCTTCGATGATCGTCAGGTCTACTTCTATGCCCGCACGGCCGAAGCGATCACGCCGCCGGAGCCCCGCGCGCCGGAGGAGGGGGCGGAGCCGGCCGGGAGCTGGATGACCCTGCTGATCGATGCGGACCGCAACCTGCGCACCGGCTGGTGCGGCTATGACGCTGTCGTGAACCGCCGGCCCGCGGCAGGCGGGACGGCCAGCGTCGAAGCGAGCGACGGCGGCCTCACATGGAGGAAGCAGGGCGACGCGGCCATCCGCACGAGCGGTCGCGAGATGGAGCTGGCGATTCCGCGCTCGGCCCTGGGCCTGAGCGGGCCGGGCGAGGTCGTCTCGCTGCAGTTCAAATGGGCCGACAATGTCGCGATTGGCGACCCCATGGTGTTCACGACCAGCGGCGACGCCGCCCCGAACAGCCGGTTCAACTACGTGTTTGCGGCCAGGTGAAGGGGTCACGGCCCATCTGCGTCCGCGATGGCGGATGTCCCGGCGCGCCGGGACATTCGCAGATTTCAATGCATACTTCCTGTGGGGCAGCTTGCACGGGCAGCATCGGCTTCGCGCAGCGAAGCCGACGCTGCCCATGCCACCCCCGACCAAAGTGTCACACACCCGGCTCCGGGGCGGACGGGAAAAGCCCCTTGAGAGTGGAGGGGTTTGATCATACGCTGATGTGGATGTCTCTGGGCCCGAGCAGCTACCGATCCGCCGCGGACGAGCCGTGGCGCGTGTTCCGGATCATGGCCGAGTTCGTCGACGGCTTCGATACCATGAGCCGCCTCGGCGCGGCCGTCACCGTCTTCGGTTCCGCCCGCACGCCCCCGGACGATCCCGTCTACCAGCAGGCCCGCGAATTCGGGCAGCGGCTCGCCCGCGAGGGGTTCGCCGTCATCACCGGTGGCGGCCCCGGCATCATGGAGGCGGCCAATCGGGGAGCGTTCGAGGCGGGCGGCACCAGTGTCGGGCTCAACATCGTCATCCCGCAGGAACAGAAGGCCAACCCCTACCTCAACGTCGGTCTCGACTTCGACTACTTCTTCGCCCGCAAGGTCATGTTCGTCAAATACTCCGTGGCCATGGTCTGTTTCCCCGGCGGGTTTGGCACTCTCGACGAGTTTTTCGAGGCCATCACCCTGCTGCAGACGCAACGGACCAAGCCCTCGCCGCTGATTCTCATAGGCACCGACTACTGGAAAGGGCTCGTGGACTGGATCCGGGACAGGCTGCTGGGCCAGAGCATGATCAACCCGCGAGATCTGGAGCTGTTCTACCTGACGGACAGCAACGAGGACGCGGTGGCCCACATCCTGGGCAAGTACAAGGAGGCCGGGCCCATGTGGGAGCCGCCGATCCGGGCCCTGGGAGTCGGGGGCGGTGGGGACGGGCATGCCGCGTGATGGGGCCGTTATGCGTGGTCCGTGGCGGGGCTGGCAGCGGCAACGGGCATATGGACGACTGACAGCGGGCAAAGGGGTGCATCCTGAGTTCAGTGGCAGGCGGGTGTGGGTCCCGGCGCGCCGGGATATCCTTAACCGCGGGTGTAGACGACGCGTGACCCGCTTGCACGGGCAGCGAGTATCCCGATGAACATCGGGACCCATGCCACCCGAGACCCCTCCTGGCTTTCGGATGCACCGCGGACAAAGTTCCTGCAGCGCAGCGGGCGGACGTCCGAATAATTAACCGGTATAATGGCGCCATCGGTCGCCAGGTCCGCCGTCACTCAGTGCCGTCCATGAGGTTTGCGGTGTCATGTCCTTGCAGATGATTCGCAGTCCGGATCTCAGCCGGCTCATCGTCGGTTTCCTGTTTGTGGTGCTTCCCTCCGTCCGGGGGGCAACGCCCTCCTCGCTTGAAGAGCTGCAGAACGGGCTCGCGGAGGTGGCCGAGCGCGTCCGGCCCAGCGTCGTCGCGATCCGCGCCGAGCGCAAGCTGGATGAGGAGGACTTCGATCGCGACCAGGTGCCCGACGACGAGAACCACCGGCGTTTCCGCGACCGGCTTTACCCGGCCGTCGGCACCGGCGTCATCCTGACGACGGAGGGGCACATCCTCACCAACGAGCACGTCGTCCACAACGCCCTCCCGCAGGACATCGAGTGCATCCTGTGGAACGGGCAGAGCTACAGCGTGCAGGGCCTTACCAGTGATCCGCGCAGCGACCTGGCGGTGCTGAGGATCGAAGCGCCGGATCTTCGGCCGGCGCAGCTCGGCGATGCGGCGACTGTCCGGCAGGGGCATTTTGCGATCGTGATGGGGAATCCGTTCGGTTCGGCCTCCGAGAACTACGGCCGTACCGCCATGAGCTTCGGCATCATCAGCGCGATGGGCCAGGATCTGACCCAGAAGCTCGACCTCTCGCAGCAGCGCTACTACGGCAACCTGCTCCAGACCGACGCGCGGATCAACCCCGGCAACAGCGGCGGCCCGCTGCTCAATCTCCGCGGCGAGGTGGTGGGGATCACTACGGCCATCTCCACGCGCTCCGGCCGCAGTGAAGGCGTCGGCTACGCCATCTCCGTGGACGCCCGCGTCCGGGAGATCATCGACCGCCTCAAGCGGGGCGAGGAAGTCCCGTACGGCTTCATCGGCGTTCAACTCGATCGGCCCAGCGAGTCTCAGCGTCGCAGTGCGGGAGCGCCCCTGTCAGGCGGTGCGCTGGTGCGGGACGTCACCTCGGGCGCCCCGGCCGCAGGCAAGCTGCAGTCCGGCGACATCGTCGTCGAGTTCGACAGCGTGCTGGTCGAAGACGTCGATCAGCTCATTCGTCTGGTCGGCGCGGCCACCGTCGGCAAGGACGTCCAGGTCAAGTACTATCGCAACCATCAACTGCTCACCTCGACGCTCGCCCCGGCGCCGCGCAAGAATCTGCTCCGCGGCGTGCACATCGAGGCGCCCCTGAACTGGCGCGGCATGCGGCTGGCCGACCTGTCGGACGATCTCCGCGAAACCTACAAGCTTCCCGACGATACCAGCGGCGTGGTCGTCGTCCATGTCGAGTCCGGCGGCGCCGCCTCGAAGGCCGGCTTGAAACCCGGGCAGGTCATCCGGCAGGTGGGCGATGACGAGGTCCGCGAAGTCCGCGCCCTGCGCCGCCTCACCCCCCAGCTCACCGGCCCGGTCAGGATCAAGGCCGCCGGCTCCGACACCGAGATCACGCTGCCGTAGAGCAGAAATGACGAATGACGAAGCCTCAATGACCGGGCGAGGGCCGCGGCCCGCTCCTGGTCATTCGGATTTCGGGCTTGATTCGTCATTCGGATTTCGTCATTCGGTTTTTTTCTCAGTGCTCTCCGTGCCTTTGCGCACTCCGTGATATCGCCGCATCGTTTGGGGTCCGTCTGCATGTCCGCGACCGGTGAACCATCGCTTTCGCCTCCTGCGTCGCCCGGGCGGCTTGTTTCACTCGATGCCTACCGCGGCTTTGTGATGCTGGCGATGATCAGCAACGGTCTGGCTGTTCCACAGGTCGCGAAACACTTCCCCGACAGTCGCGTGTGGCAGTTACTCGCCCACGAGCTCGATCACGTTCGCTGGGCGGGTTGTTCGGCGTGGGACCTGATCATGCCGGCGTTTCTGTTCATCGTCGGCGTGGCTATGCCGTTTTCGTACACCGCCCGCCGGGCCCGCGGTGATTCGTGGGGGCGGATGCTGGGGCACGTTCTGGTGCGGTCGCTCGTGCTGGTGGCGCTGGGCGTGGTGATCATGACGAGCTGGGAGGGCGAGATCAATTTCATCAACGTGCTGGCCCAGATCGGGCTGGCTTATCCGTTCGCGTTTTTGCTCGTCGGGCGCGGTCGGGCGGCGCAGGTGGCGGCGATCGCGGCGATTCTTGTCGGTGATTGGCACTGGTTCTATCAGCATCCGCTCCCTGGGCCCGGGTTTGACGATGCGAGCATCGGCGTGCCTGAGAACTGGCAACACTTGACCGGCATGGCCGCGCACTGGGATCTGAACGCCTATCCGGCGGCGGCGGTGGATCGATGGCTGCTGAACCTGTTTCCGCGGGCGGAGCCGTTCGCATTCCGTGCGGGCGGAGGAACGACGCTCAACTTCGTGCCGTCGATCGCCACGATCCTGATCGGCGTGATTGCGGGCGAGCGGCTGCGATCCGGCGGTGATCCGCAGCGGAATCTGCGGTGGCTGCTGGGTGCGGGCGTGGGGTGTCTGGCGATGGGCATCGCGGCGGATCCGTCCATTCTGCCGTTCGTGGAGACGACGGCGTGGACGATCTGCCCGATCGTCAAACGGATCTGGACGCCGTCGTACGTGCTGTATACGGCCGGATGGGCGCTGCTTGGGCTGGCGCTGTTCTACTGGCGGGTGGATCTGCGCGGGCGGCGGCGCAGCGTGTGGCCGCTGACGGTGGTGGGGCTCAACTCGATCACGATGTACTGTCTGGCGGCGCTGTCGGCCGGCTGGATCGCGGGACGATTGCGATTCTTCCTCGGGTCTGAGCTCTTTACCGGCACTTTCGGGCCCATCTGGCGCTCGGTGCTGGTGTTGCTGGTGATCTGGCTCGTGGCTGTCTGGATGTACAGAAAGCGGATCTTCGTCAGAATCTGATTCTGGAGAGATCACGTGTCAACGCGTGAACCCTTCAATGTCTCATATGCTCCTGGTGACCCTCGACCTCAATTCCCCTCACGGGTTCGGCGCCTGGCATGGATCACGGTTGCATTGAATCTTGCAGTCGGACTGGGCCCGAGATGTGCGCTCGCTGCGCGGGAACTCGACATGATGGACCTCTGGGGCAGCGGCCGATACACTTTTCGTCCCATCCCGGCTGCTGCCAGGCCTTTTCTGTGGCCGGTCAGCACCCTGTCGCTCGCAGGGCTCGCAGTAACACCGGCCACGTTAACGCTCGCTGCGGCACTGGGGTTCTACGCTCGACGTCGGCGCCTGCAGCTTGGCGATCGAATTGTCGTCGTCATGCTCTTTGTTGCTGCGCTCGTCTGCGGCGGGTGTTCACTGCAAGCCGGTGCAGTTCTCGCAGGGCTTTGACAACGAAACCCGCGGCGTCCAAACCGCTCCGACTACCGCGCCAGCACGTCGTCGAGCCGGCGGCTGATGTCGGCCAGGCGCTCTCGGCCGCCGCCTTTGACTTCGGCGGCGATCCAGCCGTCGGTGTAGCCGACTTCGCGCAGCGCCTTGTTGACCTCGGCGTAATTGACTGAGTCATCGGGGTCGCCGATCTCGACGTCGAAGCCCTTCCACGGCCCCTTCTCGAAGTGGATCTTCTGGCTGAAGCCCTTGGTGTCGAGCTTGAAGATGCGTTTCCCGAGGGCGTAGACCCAGTGCTCGGGCCAGCCGTAGCGCACGACGTTGCCGATGTCGAAATGGAAGCGGATCATGGGCGATTTGAACTCGTCGACGTAGCGGGCGGCCTCAACCGGGCTGAGCAGGAAGTTGTTCCAGACATTCTCAAAGGCGATGATCACGCCGGTCTCCTCGGCCGTCGGGATCGCCTTTCTGATCTCGGCCTGCGAACGCGTGTAGGCGTCGCCGTAGCTGATCTCCTGCTTGACGACGGCGGGCACGAGCAGGACGGAAGTGGCCCCGTATGCCTTGGCGTCTTTCAGGGCGATCTTGAGCTTCTCGATGCAGGCCTCGCGGACGGCCGGGTCAGGGCTCGAGAGCGGCTCCTTACAGTGCGTCTTGTGAACCAGCCCATTGATCACCAGCTCCGACTGGTCGCGGGCCTCCAGAACCTCCTTGAGGTTGTATTCGTTTGGCGAATCCAGCTCGACGCCGTCGAAGCCGACTTCCTTGAGCAGCTTGAACTTCTCAAGCATACTGCCCTTCACGTCGACCATGCCGTACTTGAGCGTCTTGCGGATCCTCCATTTGCCCCGGTTCTCCTCGGCCGCCTGCGCTGAAGCGATGTTGGCCGACATCGAAACCACGCCGGCCAGCGCGGCGCTCGCGGTCGACGACTTGAGGAACTGGCGACGATTGAGCGAATCCTCAGCCTGCATCTGCGACCCTTTCTGATAGTCTGCATTCCCCACCGATGCGCCATGCCGCGAGCCGGCCGCTCCACTGCCGCCGGCGGTTCACTCGGGGGCCCGAGTATATCAGATCCCAGCGGGTCCGTCAGAGACCCGCGACGCCGCGGCGTACCTGTCAGCATGTCCGATTCGCGCGGTGTTGTCCGCTGTGGCGCTGCGGGGATTGTGATCTGTGCGCCGACAACTATCGAGAGGTCCTGTGCCTCGGAACCGTCCGGCTGCTCCCTGGCGGTGGACGAGCAGGACATCGTCGCCGTCCACCTTGAAGCCGACGGCGACGTGGGACATGACGATTCTCCAGCGCTGCTACGCCGGGCCGGGCGCTCCTCCCGATCCAAACTGCGCGAGTTGAAGGCTTGTACCGATCGGACTGTCGTGCCGTCATCCGCGCTGACCGACGGCGGTGGATCGGTGAGCTTCGTATCGGGCGAGTTCTTCCTTGAGCTGGTTGATGAGTCTCGTGAGCGATTCCATCTCGATCTCGCGCAGTTCCTCATCACCACCGGACTCGTTTTCAGCATCGCGATGGAGCTTCTCAAGTAGCTCAAGCTTACGCCGCGTGTTGGCCGCTTCTCGTTCGCTTTTCAAGTCCATCCGACCACCTCGATCATGCCCTTGGGAACACCGACCCGATCCATCGCGAAAATGTCGCGTACATACTCGTTGAATACACGACTACGAACAACGGCGATGTCGAGAAACGGTAGACCCTTGCGCAAGGCCCTCACCGCGGCGCGGTCCCCTTGGCGAGGGGGCTCCAAGAGCACAACACAGTCCACGTCGTTTGGCTCTATTATATCGGTGGTAAAACTGCCGTTCAAAACGATTCTTCGGGCGCCGGCCCGGCCGGCCAGATCGACCAGCCAGCGGATGGACTCCATTTGAACGCGGCGCAGCTCGGATTGACGCCCGAAACGGGTTTGGATCTCACCCAGGGTCGCGGGATGAACGCCGGCGGGAAGAAAACCACCATCGTCGAATGGAGGGATCATCCGCTCACTCCAGGGCTGCCCGAAACCGCGTCTTATATCCCCGCGCGGCCTGGGAGTTCACAGGCAATCTGTGCCTCCTGGCGCTCGCGGCGCCGGCCGCGGATCGAAAGCAAGGCGTCGCCGGTAAGGTGGCGGCTCAGACCTCCTTCGCGTCGATCCACTTCATCATGCGGCGGAGTTTGCGGCCGGTTTCCTCGAGGAGGTGGTTTTTGTCCTTGTTGTAGAGGGCATTGAACATCGGCATGCCGGCCTGGGCTTCGAGGATCCACTCCTTGGCGAACTGGCCGGTGACGATCTCGTCGAGGATCTTCTTCATCTCTTTGCGTGTTTCGTCGGTGATGATGCGCGGGCCGCGGGTGAGGTCGCCGTATTCGGCGGTATTGCTCACGCTGTAGCGCATGTAGTTGATGCCGCCCTGGTAGAACAGGTCGACGATCAGCTTGAGCTCGTGCATGCACTCGAAGAAGCAGATCTCGGGCTCGTAGCCGGCCTCGACGAGCGTCTCGAAGGCCGCTTTGACGAGGGCGGTGATGCCGCCGCAGAGGACGACCTGCTCGCCGAACAGGTCGGTCTCGGTCTCCTCGCGGAAGCTCGTCTCCAGCACGCCGGCACGGGCGCCGCCGATGCCGGCCGCCCAGGCCAGGCCCATCTCCTTGGCCTTGCCCGAAGGATTCTGCTGGATGGCCAGCAGGCAGGGTACGCCGCCGCCCTTGACGAACTCGCTGCGGACCAGGTGGCCGGGGCCCTTGGGGGCGACCATGATGACGTCCACGTCCTTGGGCGGTTTGATGGTGCCAAAGTGGATGTTGAAGCCGTGGCAGAAGGCGAGCGTCTTGCCGGCCTTCATCTGCTTGGCCACTTCGTTGCGATACACGATCGGGTGGAGTTCGTCGGGGAGCGTGAAGATGATCAGATCGGCCGCGGCGGCCGCATCCGACGCCGACATCGGCTTGAACTTATGCTCCTCGGCCAGCTTGTAGTTGTCGGTGCCGGGCAGCTCGGCGATGACCACCTCGACCCCCGAGTCACGCAGGTTCTGGGCGTGGGCGTGACCCTGGCTGCCGTATCCGATCACCGCCACCTTCTTGCCCTTCAGGTAAGAGA
The DNA here is from genome assembly GCA_964591605.1 of uncultured Planctomycetales bacterium. GTDB lineage: Bacteria > Planctomycetota > Phycisphaerae > UBA1845 > PWPN01 > CAYLLT01. Next base: position 9,659 of record CAZQEN010000127.1, on the reverse strand, counting down.
GATTGGCATCCTTCTCGTAGTAAATGGTCACGGCCATGGGACGTGCTTCCTTTCCGGAAATCGTTGTGCCTTAGGGACTTACGTCGAGACCCGCACCAACCGGGCGGTGTGGGAGCCCGTCAGTGTACCACCAACGCGGTGAGAGGCAAGCGTCGGTCAGGGTCCAAACGGCTGCAGGGGCTCGAGGAACTTCTCTTCGTTTGCGCCGCGGATCACGATGTTGTTGTAGTCGAGCAGCGTACCCTTCTGGCGCTCGAGGTTGATGAGGGCGATGTTGTAATCGGCCAGCACCTGCAGGAGCTGCTGGCGCTGACCGGCCAGCGTTTCATGAGCGGTGAGCTCCACCTCCAGCGTGGGCGGGTCGCGGCGTTCGCCGCGCAGGATCGTCGCCCGAAGCTGCTCCTGCGAGGCCCGGGCGCCGCGGATGCTCGGTCCGATCTGGTCGTAGGCCGTCTGCAGGTCGCGGATCGCCGTATTCACTTCGGTGATGACCTGCTCGATCGCGTCGCGATGAGCGGCGATGGCCTGCGCCTGCTGCAGACGCGCCCGGCGGATGGCGGCCTCCGGGCCGCGGTTGCCGATCGGCCACTCGAACTGAAGCTGCAGAACGTACTCCGTGAAATCGTGGTCGGCCATCTGCTTGAAGGCGCGGTCGGTGTTCGGGCCCAGGCCGTCGACCACGTACCGGAAGAGCAGGTCGAGCTTGGGTAGGGCCTGGTTCTTGGCCACGCCGATCGCGATCTGGGCCTGCTGGATCGTCAGCTTCGCCTCGTGCAGCTCGGCACGGTTGTTGAGGGCGGCCGTCAGCTCTCCGAGCTGGTCCACGATGACCGGCGTGATCGCCGGCTGATCCGACGGAACGATCTCGATGTCCTCGGCCTGGCCGAGCTCGGGGTCGTTGAGCAGCCGCTTGAGCGCATCCTCGGCGTTCTTGATGTCGTTTCGGAAGCGGATGAACTGCCGTTTCAGATTCTCGCTGCGGCTCTTGATCAGGTTCACCTGCACGGGGTACACGTCGAAGTCCAGGCGCTTCTCGAAGGAATCCAGGATCGTTTCGAAGCTGCTGAGCACGCGGGCGCTGACCACCACGTTCCGGCGGGCCTGGAAGAGCCGCCAGTAGGCCTGTTCGACGTTGAAAATGGTCTCGCGGATCGTGCGGCGGAACACTTCGAGGTTTTTTTCCCGCTCGAGACGGGAGTTCTCGATCTGCGAGCGCGTGTAGTCGATGCCGAAGCCTTTGAGAAGAGGCTGCTGGAATTCGACGATGAACTGGTTGAAATAGGCCGGGTTGAGCGTCTGGAACTGCAGGTTGGTGTAGCTGCGGGTCATCGCGTAGCTGGCCTGCACGATCATGCCGCTCGAGAGCAGCTTGCGCACGCCGCTCTCGAAGAGCCGCGTGTCGCTCAGGGTGCCCTGGAGCTGCGAGCCGGAGGGGCGGTCCTGCTTGTTGTACGAGAAGTTGGTGAAGAAGACCGCGTCGAACTGCGCCTCGGCTTCCACGATCCGCGTCGCATCGATGGCCGGGCTGTAACTCTGGACCTGGATGGCGTAGCTGTTCTTGAGCGCGCGGCGGACCGCTTCGCCCATGCTCAGGCGCACGGCGCGCGGCCGGTGGATGGTGCTGACGCGCTCGAGCACGTCGGCGGCATACGCCTCGCGGGTCGCCCGCCACGTCTCGGGCGTCACCAGCGGGGGAGGGGCCTCTCCTTCGCGCTCCGAGCGGATCGCGCTGAGGGCATCGAGCGGATCAGGCACCTGGCCGTTGATGTCTTCCAGAGTGCCCACCGGCTGGGTGTCGGTCGGGCCGATCAGGCGGGCGGGAATCGCGCCGGCGGGCTGTGGTTCCGCGGGCGGCGCCTGCGAGAGCCGTTGCTCGGCGATCGAACGGGCGCGGCGACCGGTCAGATCGCTGACGGGCGCTTCGCGCGGCGGCGTTTCACATCCCGCAAGGCTGCAGACGCAGAGCAGCAGCAGCCACGCTGTGCCGCTGGACCGGACCCGCATGAGGACTCCTTGGTGAAGCGCAAGCAGGGAAAAACCACATCCCCGGAACGGCGGCCGGCAGACCGCGCCCGCCAGCATGACCGTTGTTCCGCATTCTAGTTTGAGCCCGCCTGCTGTCAACGCAACCGCAGATCGCCGCAGGTTCCTGCGGCCGCGGATCTTGCGCCGGGCAGGTGCCCACGCATCCGCCACCCCAAGAGCCCGTAGCGCAAGTCGAAGATCCGCCGTGGCGGGCGACGGGTTCTCCGCGTCGACTCCTGGATGCCACGAGCGCGCCCGACCTCGCGCGCTCCTCGCCCGATGGAACTCGAAACGCACGCGGGGTTCACCGCGAGGGTGCCGCTGCGGCGACAACCCGCCGGCCCCCGTATTGGGCTCCATCCCTCAAGCGGAGGGCACGGGCCCTGGGCGACCGCCGGCTGTCCAACCGCAGCGGGTCGGTCATCACGGCTCAACTGACTCGATAGTCACAGTTGGCTGCGGAGATGTTTCAGAAATCCCTGGTACACGCCGGGCGGGATGTGGCTCAGGGCGGCGGGCGGCATCTGGTCGGCGGCCAGGCGGTCCAGAAGTGCCAGCGCCTCGGTCCTGTGCTTCTGCAGAAGCGGGAGGACCCGGTCGGCGATCCCCAGATCAGATCGCTCCATGGCACGCAGGTACTCGATGACCGACTCGGAGATCCCTGCAGCGGTCGTTTCGCGCGGCGCCGCCCGGCGACCGGAGGATTCGTTGGGCGCTTCTTTCTCGCGGCGGATCACACTGTCCAGACGACGGCGTTCCGCCTGAAGGGTGGCCTCACGTTCTAAAAGCGCCGTATCCTCCGGACTCAGCGGGAGTTCTTCGATCTCCTCGGGCGGGGTTGGGATGTACATCTCGCGGCCGCACGCCGGACAGCGGGCCCAGCGCCCAGCGGCATCTCGCGGAGCCCGGATCAGTTTGCCGCAGCCCTGGCAGTGAATCTCAATGCTCATGGCGGCCACCTGTTTGTCATCGAGCCTGCGCAAGCGGGGCTTTTCCGGTCGGCGTCCGACCGGATTCCCATGCTCTAAGGTACGCCGTTCTCAGAGGTAAGGCAAACCGGCCAAAATTGCCTTGCGGGGCTCGGCGAGCGGTGCCGATACACGGCCCAGCGTTGGTAGCTTCCGGCGGGCGGACCTACGACATATGGGCATGGCGTCCGATAACGCAAACGCCGCTTGCACAAAGGAAAAAAAACTCGTGAATCCTGTTGACGGCAGCCGAACGTTAGGGTAGAGTATGGCCGTACAAAACGTGAACAACTGGATCGGCTTGGTGGAACCAGGCACGCGGGCACGGCTCAGTAAGCCGGATCAGGCCAGACGCACCGGAGGGTGGTCGGGCGGTGGCACGGAGGCAACGATGTTCTGGAGCTCCGAATCCCTCTCAGGGATTCCCGCGTGCGTGTTCGGGCCTGGCGGCGGGTACCGCCGGTTCTGGCTCCCCGATTCCGGTGTGACGCAGAAAGTCACCGGGCCTTCACCGGCTCACAGGCCGCCGGCGTCGCTGGTGCGGCGGGTCGTGGACTGGTGTGTCGCCCGAGTGGGCGGCCCTGCGGGTGGGGCCATCGATCCTGCCGCGTCGGGATCGATCCCTCCCCCGGGCCCCGGCGGGTCGGAGGCATACGACGAATGGCTCCGCGAGAAGACTCTGGCCATGAAATTCGATGCGGCGCTCGCCCTTTCGGACGCCGCGAAGCCCATGGCTCCGGCCCCGCGTTGCCCCGCCGGGGAGTGGCCCCTTGTCGTCGTCGGTCATCTCGAGCAAGTCGCTCCTTTGGAGGCAGAGCATGTCCGGAGGCACATCAGCCCGTCTGACGCCCAAGCAGTTGCGGATTCTCACGCTCATCCGGGATTTCCAGCGCAAGCATGGCTATTCCCCGACGATGCAGGAGCTGGCCGACACCCTCGGCGTCACCAAAGTCACGGTGTTCGAGCACGTCACCGGTCTCGAAAAGAAAGGCCTGCTCCGCCGCTCGCGGCACAGGGCACGTTCTTTGGAACTCACGTCGCGGGTGGAGTTCCCGGATGAGCAGCCCGGACGCCTTCCGCTCGTCGGCCACATCGCCGCCGGCTCGCCCATCGAGGCCATTCAGAGCCACGACGATCTGGATGTTCAGGAACTCTTCAGCTCGCGGCAGGGGGCGTTCGTGCTCAAGGTCCGCGGCAACAGCATGATCGACGAGCACATCCGCGACGGCGATTACGTCGTGTGCGAGAAGCGCGACAACGCCCGCAATGGCGAAACCGTGGTCGCCCTGCTCGACGACGGTGAGGCGACGCTCAAGAAGTTCTATAAGGAAGGAAACCGGGTCCGCCTGCAGCCCGCCAACCCCGAATTCAAGCCGATCTACGTCGACAATGTCCGGATCCAGGGCGTGGTGATGGGCGTACTGCGATCTTATCGCTGAACGGCTCAGACCCCTTTGGGCACCGCCCAGTGCCCGTCGCGATACCGGCGGCGCAGAAAGGCGCTTGCCTCCTCATCGCCGATCATCCTCTCGCTCTCCGGGTCGAACCGCAGCATGCGTCCCGTGCGCGTGGAAATGTTCGCCAGGTGGCACAGCGAACTGCTGAGGTGCCCGATCTCGATGTCCGCATGCGGCCGCTCCCCGCTCCGCACGCAGCGCAGGAAGTCCTGATGGTGCGAGGGCAGATCGAAACCGCCCTGCATCTCCTCGCGCAACTGGTTCCGCGGCCCGAACAGGCGAAAACCCTCCTTCTTGCCCAGCAGCATCATGCCCTGGGTGCCGTAAAAGGCGTTTCCGTTCTCAAAGCCTTCCTGAACGTACGGCGACCAGATCCGCTGCTCGTAGACGAGCTGGCGCGGGCGCTGCCCGGCGCTCCCTCCGGTGTACTCGAACACCACCGTCTGCGTATCCGGCCACTGCTGGTCATCGTCGAAGAAGCTCTTGCTGCCCACCGCGGCGATCCGCGTCGGATGGGTCTGCACCCCCAGGCCCCAGCGGGCGATGTCGATGTCGTGAACGCCGTCGTTGCCGATGTCGCCGGCCCCGAAGTCGTACCACCACCTCCAGTGAGAGTGAACGACGTTCGGGCGGTACGGCGTCGCGGGGGCGGGCCCGAGCCACATGTCGTAATCGAGCCCGTCCGGCGGCTCTGCCGGCTCGCGGTGCCCGATGTTGTCGCGGAGCTGGCTGTTCCACGCCCTGGCCACCAGCACCTGGCCGATGGCCCCGCCGTGCAGGAGCTCCATCGCCCGCATGACGTGCCGCGTGCTGCGGCTCTGCGTGCCGACCTGCACGACGCGGCGGTGCCGCCGGGCCGCCTCGATCATGAGCCGCCCCTCGCGCAGGTTGTGCGAAGCGGGCTTTTCGACGTAGACGTGCTTGCCCGCCTCACAGGCCAGGATCATCGCCGGGGCATGCCAGTGGTCGGGGGTGGCTATGACCACTGCCTCCACGGACGCATCGTCGAGAATGCGCCGGAAGTCAGTCACCACGTGCGGCTCGGTCCGGCCGCGGTCGGCGAGCAGCTTGAGCGCCGGCGGGATCACCCGGCGGTCGACGTCGCAGACGTACGCAATTTCGGCGTCCGGCAACTGGGCCAGAACGGAAACATGGTGGCGCCCCATGCCGTTGACGCCCATGATGCCCAGTCGCACGGCAGAGGACGTGCCGCCCGCGGCCCCGCCGCGCGCACCCCTGGACACGGCGGTGACAGCCGCTCCGGCGGCGAGCGCTCCACGAACAAACTCCCGACGCTTCATTGAAGCCTCTACGCAAATCAGGTCCGGGCGGCTTTGGCGCCGATGTCGCGGCGGAACTGCGCACCTTCGAAATGGATCCGCGACACCGCGTCATAACAGAGGCGTCGCGCGGCCTCGAAATCGGGGCCGATGGCCGTCACGCCGAGGACGCGCCCTCCGGCCGTCACCACCCGACCGCCCACCTGCCTGGTGCCCGCGTGGAAAACGACCACATCGCTGAGCGAGCCCGCTTCGGCCAGCCCTTCGATCGACTTGCCGGTCACATACTCTCCCGGATACCCACCGGCCGCCATCACCACGCACACCGCCGGTCGTGGGTCCCACTTGAGGGTGATCGTGTCCAGCCGGCCGTCGATGACCGCGTCAAACACGTCGAGCAGATCGCTCTGCAGCCGCATCATGAGGGGCTGCGTCTCCGGGTCGCCGAAGCGGCAGTTGAACTCGAGGACCTTCGGGCCTCCCGCGGTGAGCATGAGGCCCGCGTACAGGACGCCCTTGTATTCGACCCCCTGCGTGCGCATGGCGTCGATGATGGGGACGAGGACTTCGGACTCCACCTGGCGGATGAGCCGGTCGTCCAGCAGGCGCGTCGGGCTGTACGCGCCCATGCCGCCGGTGTTCGGGCCGGTGTCGCCCTCGCCCACGGGCTTGTGGTCCTGGGCGTTCTCCATGATGTAGATGGTGTGTCCGTCCACAAACGCCAGCACGCTCACCTCCTGCCCGGTGAGCCGCTCCTCGACCAGCACGGTGTCGCCCGCCGGGCCGAACGCCTTTTCGACCATGATCTTTTCCAGGGCGAGCAGGCCTTCGGCGGGATCTTCGCAGACGATCACGCCCTTCCCTTTCGCCAGGCCGGCGGCCTTGATTACCACCGCGGCGTCGCGGCTGGCCACATAGGTTCGCGCATCGCGATACTTGTTGAACACGCGGGCTTCGGCCGTCGGCACCGAGCGGTGGCGCATCAGCTCCTTGGCGAAGGACTTATCCCCCTCCAGCCGTGCCGCGGCCTTGCCGGGCCCGAACGCGCGTACACCGGCGCTGGTCAGTGCGTCCACCAGGCCGTCGCACAGCGGCTCTTCCGGACCCACGACCACGAGATCGACCTTCTGCTCCCGGCAGAATCCCACCACCGCCGTCGGGTCGGACACGGCAAGCGGCACATTCCCGGCCAGCTCGACCGTGCCGGCGTTGCCCGGGGCACACCAGAGCTGGCGGAGACGCGGGGACTGCCGCAGTTTCCACGCGAGGGCGTGTTCGCGCCCGCCGCCGCCGATCAACAGGACTCGCATGGTGCCACTCCCACTCGCCCGGATGAATCAACGGCCGGGCGAGCGCGGATTGTGCGGGACACCCGTCGTGATGTAAAGCACGGCGCTCCGAAAAGGACGAATGACGAAATCCGAATGCCGAGGCACACCACTCCCTGCCGCGCCACGGCTGTTTTATCTTGGGGCTTCGTCATCCGTTCGTCCCGCGACGGCGGATCTTCGACATTCTGATTTCGTCCTTCGGATTTCCCCGGCTGTGGGTAACTTTACCCTTCTGGGGGCTCACGAGTTGAGAGGATTCGCCCAAAAGAGCCATGTTCCGGCGGTCGTGCGCTCTGAGGATGCTATCGTAAGTCTTTATTTAACAGATTGATACTGCTGGTACCGCGCTTTTGAGTGCCCTGGCATGCCCGTTGCTACATTATGGGGTGCCGAGCTCTCGTGAGCCGCGGCCGGTCGACTGCCGACGACCGTTGAGGGGACCGAACCGGGGAGAACGGTCGAGCTTCTAAGTCGTCGGCGCCGACTGGAGAGGCCTTTTCAGCGCGTGAGGGTCGCGAGGAGGGGAGACCTCGCGGCCCTCCGCTTTTTTACCTTTCCTGACCTGCGGGATTCACTCCATTTTTGACTCCGGTCGCCCTTGCAGCGCCACGCCTGTGGTGGGGTATATAGTCCAGGACGCTTTGGATGCCCTGGCGCGGCCCCGGTGTCATGCCAGGGCTCACGTTTTTTGCGGCGTGACCAGACGCAAAGGACGATGGCACAAAGTCTTGCGATCGGCGGACTCGTCCGGTAGTGTTGAGGGGGTAAGTTCCGATAAATAAGGGACGCGCCCCACGACAGGTCGGGCGATGGTCGGGAGGAATCTGACCTATACTCCCGCGCCCGCCGGGGTTCGGCCGGGTGCCTGTCGATCGGGGTTACCCTGAGTGGAGTGTGGGTCGGTAAGGCAGCATGGCGACGTTCACCTACAAGGCGAAGGCCTCCAACGGCCAGACGATCACCGGCGTACTGACCGCCGAGAGCCATCAGGCCGCGCTGCGCACCCTCGATGAGAAGGCGCTGTTCCCGATCTCGGTCAGCGAGGGCGGTCAGGCGGCCAAGACCGTCCTGCCCGGCCGCAAACGCAAGCTCAAGCTGCGCGTGCTCACTCCGTTCTACAGCCAGCTCGCCGACCTGCTGCGCGCCGGGGTGCCCGTGCTGCGGTCGCTGGACGTTCTGGCCCGCCAGAACGCCAACCCGCTCCTCTCTGAGGTCCTCAAAGAGGTACATGCCGACGTATCGGGCGGCGAGACCCTGGCCGACGCCATGGCCAAGCATCCCAACGCGTTCAACCCGCTCTCGATCGCCATGATCCGCGCGGGCGAGCAGGGCGGCTTCCTCGAAGACGTGTTGAACCGCATCGCGATCTTCACCGAGAAGCAGGACGAGCTCAAAAACAAGCTCATCGGTTCGATGATCTATCCGTGCGTGCTGATGGGCGCGGGCGTGATCGTGGTCACCTTCCTGATGGCCTCGGTGGTTCCCAAGATCCGCGGCCTGCTCGATCGCGTCGAGAAGCCGTGGCTGACGACCGTGGTGTTCGCGCTGTCGGACTTCGTTCGCGCCGACGGCGTGTACCTGCTGGGTTTCATCGTCGTGGGGATTGCCCTGGTCGTCCCTCTGCTCAAGAGCGACAAAGGGCGCCAGCTCGTGGATGAATTCAAGCTCAAGGCCCCGGTGCTGGGCCCGATCGTCAAGATGGTGGCCATCTGCCGGTTCTGTCGCATTCTGGGCACCATGCTCCACAACGGTGTGCCCATTCTCTCGGCGCTGAAAATCTCGAAGGATTCCGCGGGAAACCGCCTGCTCGCGGAACAGATCGACCGGGCGGCGGACAATGTCCAGAAAGGCGAGAACCTCGCGACGCCGCTGGGTCAGAGCGGGCTGTTTCCGGCGGACATCGTGGACATGATCGCCGTGGCCGAGGAAAGCAACAACCTGGAAGGCGTGCTCGTGCAGATTGCCGACTCGAACGAAGCCCGCACCGCCCGGCAGATTGATCTGGGCGTGCGGTTGCTCGAGCCGATGATGCTGCTGTTCATGGCCGTGTTCGTGGTGATTATTGCGATCGCGCTGCTCGTGCCGATCCTGCGGATGAGCGCGGCAGGCGTGTAACCGGGCTTCAAGACCGTGCCTGCGGATGACGCGGCACCCAAGGGACGAAGGAGTCAGATATGAATCAGATTAAACCAGTCAGGCGCACGGGGCGGCGAGGCTTTACGCTGCTCGAGATCCTCATTGTCGTGGGCATCATCGCCCTGCTGGCGGCGTTCGTCGTGCCGAACCTGATGGGAACGCAGCGAAAGGCACAGATCCAGACAACAGAGGCTGCCATCGGCCCGAACGGACCGATCGCCACCGCGCTCAAGATGTTCAACCTCCACATGGGGTCCTATCCCAAGGAACTCAAGGAGCTGAACGAGAAGCCGGAAGGCGATGATCAGAACAAATGGGGTGGTCCCTATATTGAAGACCCCACCCGACTCAAGGACCCGTGGGGCGAGGACTTCCAGTACCGCTTCCCGAGCACGGTGCAGGGTGAGGACAAGTACGACCTGTGGAGCAAGGGTCCGGACAAACAGGATGGCACGGACGACG
>CAZQEN010000126.1:0-19043 GCA_964591605.1 uncultured Planctomycetales bacterium | reverse complement strand
CACCCCGGCGGCGGGGGCAGATCCGGGCCGGCCAGACAGGGCAAAAACAGGCCGAAATCGCTGCCGTCCACGTCGGCGTCCCCATCCAGATCCGTCTCCGCGCACCCTTCACCGTAGCCGGCCGCGTCACCCGACAGGCACCGCTGGAGCATCGCGAAATCGCTCAGATCGACGTCGCCGTCCGGCTCGAAATCGCCGCGGATGCCCGCGACAGCGCTGGCCGTCACGCCGGCCGCATGGTTCGGCCGCGCGTCGTGCGCGAACGCCGCGTAGTAGTACGTTGTTCCGCTGGCCAGCCCGCTGTGCAGATACGCATCCGTCGAGCCCGGCGCAGCGGCCTTGTCGATCAGAAGCTGCCCGTCGCCCGGACCCGTGGGATATGAGCCCGGCTTGACGCGGATCATCGTGCCCGCAAAATCCGGCGTCGCCGGGTTCGTCCAGTTCAACCGCACCGCCCGGCTGCCGGGCTGTGCGGTAAATGCCTGCACCGGATCGGGCGGGATCAGGTCGGTGGCGGCGTACACCCGCCCGCGGATGCGGAAGACGACCGGCGGATCGACGGTATCGCCCTCCCAGACGGTCAGAAACCGATCCAGGTTGGTGTCCGCGGCGTTGTTGAGGCTGAAGTAGGCCAGGCCGGTGCCGAGCACGACGGTCTGCGGCGTGACGGGCGCACCGGAGGGCAGCGATTCGATGCCGCCCATGCCCGCCTGCGTCGCAAATGAGCTGAAATACCGGCCGGGGCCGCCCGCCGGCGCGGCGGGCTGCGGTGCGAACGCAATATCACCGCCGAATTGCGTATCGCCCTCGAAGTTCTGCGTCGCCGCGATCGGGAAGTTGCCGCCGACGAGGCTCCCGGTGACGCTGACGAACTGGCCATACTGGTCGAAGGACTGGCCCGGGTTTGACTGGTTGAACTGTACCAGCCAGCGGCTGCTGCCCGGATCGAATGCGATGCAGGACCGGCCTTCGCGCCCGCTGTCGGAGACGACGATCTGGTTGCCCAGCGCAGCGCCGGTGGAGGCGTCGACCCGCCGGCCGCGGATCGACAGAACGTTCTCCACGACCTCGTAATCCCACGTCACCAGGAACTGGTTCCCGTTATCGGATGCCACCGCCGGATAGCCTGAGAACGCGGTGTCGTTCGAGACGTTGACCTCGCTGCCCAGCAGTGCGCCGGTGTTGCTCACGCGCCGGTGGCGGACCTCGCTCGTGGAGACCGTCCAGTAGGCGACGAGATAGACGTTGTGGGCCGCGTTCCACGCCGCGGCCGACCGCACGCCGTGGCCGGGGCTGATCTGAAAGTTCGGCCCGAGCAGCGCCCCGTCCGATCCGCGCACGCGCTGCCCCCAGGTCGTATCCCCGCCGCGCTCGTCATCCCAGGTCACGAGGAACTCGTTGTCGGTCGCGTTATAGGCAATCGACGGGAACAGCGTGTACGTGGTCACGCCCGTCGAAATAGTGATGGCGTCGCCGCTGACCGCTCCGTCCGCGGTCACGAACCGACCGCAGATCTGCGCGGGGGCGGGGTACTGCATGTACACGACCAGATAGGTTCCGTCCGTGCTGTTGTACGCCACATCCGGAAAGCGCGCGTTTGTCGCGATGACGAACTCGCCCGCCCCCAGCGGCCCGGCGCATACCGGGAGTGCGCCGATCAGCAGCCCCACCAGCGCGGCAAGACCGGGGAGGTTGTGGGGTGTGAGACGTGAGATGTGAGATGCAGGATGTTGGGCGCCGGGGTCTGAACATCTCACATTGAACATCTCACATCTCACCTTCAGCGTCTCACGGCGCACGTCGCTTTCTCACTTTCTCACCTTCGCACTTTCGTTCAACACCCCGGCGGTAGATCCGAACCACCCATGCACGGCAAAAAGAGGCCAAAGTCCACCGCGTCCACGTCGCCGTCGCCCTCGAGATCGGCGTCGCGGCAGGCCGGCGTGTACGAGACGCCGTCCGCGGTCAGGCACGCCTGCAGATGCCCGAAATCGACCTGATCGATGTCCGTATCGCCGTCGAAATCACCGGGCAGAATGGCCGCCTGGGCGTGCCCCGCGTCCGCGAAGTTCATGACTTCATCATACGCGAACGCCGCGTAGTAATACGTCCCGCGCGCGAGATTCATGTGATCGAAATGATCGGACGTCGACGGTGCGTTCGCCGCATCGACCACCAGCGTCCCGTCCGTCGGGCCGGCCGGATAGCCCGTCGTCTTGAAGCGGATCATCGTGCCCGCGAAATCGGACGTGGACGGGTTTGTCCAGCTCAGACCCATGGCGTTCGCATACCGCGTGAGGGTCAACCCGGTGGCCGGGGCCGGCGGCGTCGTGTCCGGAGCGGGCAGCGCGTACGATTTATAGCGGCGATTCAGGATCGTAGCGTAACTGTTGTGCCAGTGAATCAGGAACTCATCGTTCACGCTGTTGTATACCGGCCGCGGGGGCCAGTTTCCGATGCCGATCGACCCCCATGCTCCGGTATTACTGAACGCGCTGCTGATGGGGACGCCCGCCTGGGACACTCTCATGCTGTAGTTCGTCGCCGTTTGGAGGCCCGACCAGGACACGACAAACTCATGTTTGGAGGAGTCGTAGCACACGGCCGCCGCCCAGCCGGTCGAGGCGCCGGCCCCCATCGCAAATGCGGAGCCGACCAATGTGGCGGTATGGCTCACCAACTGGCCGTACGGCGGGCTGCTGCCGCCGTCGTAGACGACGAGATACCTGTTCGCATCCGAATCATAAGCAACACCTCCGTAGTTATAGACGTTGCCTGAGGTGGTCACCTGCAGGTTGGAGCCCAGCAGTGCGCCATTCGACGCACTGACCCTCTGCGCCCAATAGTCCCACGACGAGCCGGTACCCACTCCCATATAGGTGACCAGATACTCGTTGTTGACGGAGTTCCACGCGAGTTGCGGGTTGCGGCTGTACTGCTGCGATGGGGTATCGATCGGGAACCTCGACCCTGTCGGATTTCCTAGGGCATCCAGTATCCGGCCATAGACATTCCCCTCGTTATAGACCTCGTACACGGCGATGTAGGAATTGCCCGTCGGCGAATAGGCGATATCCAGTCCGCCCGTCGTGGCGTTCGTCCCTATGGCGTCCAGGAAGATGGTACCTCCAATCTGGTTGCCGGTCACGGCGTCCACGCGCACGAGTCGCATCTGATCAGAATCGTCCGCCAGCCAACCCGAGTAGAGTATGAGGTATTCGGCTCTGGTGCTGTTGTAGCACACCACGGAGAAGTGATGTCCCTGCGTGACGCCGTCGGACAGCGCAGAATCAGTGCCCAGCACGGCTCCGGTCGAGTCCAACCGGCGCCAGTGGATGACGTAGCCGTTCTGCCACGTCATGCAGTACTCGTTTCGGGCGGGGTTGTAGGCCGCATCGCTCCACCACTCCAATCCGGTGTTTGCTACCACATACGGATCGTTCAGCAGCTCGCCGCCGATATGGAACCACCGGCCCGCTGCGCTCCACGGCCCCCACCCCTCGCTGCTGTGGAGGCGGACGAAGACGTACCAGTTCTGCTGCGGCGCCAGCGGAGGCGTCTCGACCGTCGTGACGCCTGGATACGGCACCGACACCTCGCCCGAGTTCCAGCCGTTGGCGGACGACGGCGTGTTGTACGAGCCGATGTGAACCTCGTACCGGTCGTGCCCTCCGCCCGACCAGGTCACGTCCACGCGGTTCGAGCCCAGCACCGCTCCTTTTTCCGGCCACGTGATGGTCGGGGCCAGCGGCGGCGCGGCGTGAGCACCGGCAGCGAACAGCAGCATGAGCAGGGTGTGAAACCTGTGACGTGAGAAGTGAGACGTGAGACGTGGGCAGGGGATGGCCTTTGACGTCTCACGTCTCACGTCCAACGTCTCACGTCTCACGTCTAACCTCTCACGTCCACCGTCCAGCGTATCGCTTCTCACGTGACTTTCTCACTTTCTCACGTTCGCACTTTCCCACTCAACACCCCGGCGGCTGCTCCGGTCCACCCATGCATCCCAGAAAAGCGGTCAGGTCCGTGCCGTCCACGTCGCCGTCATCGCCCAGATCGGCATCGCGGCAACCGGGCGGATAATTCACGGCGTCACCGCCCAGGCACACCTGCAGATGGGCGAAATCCGTCTGGTCGATGTCGTCGTCGCCGTCGAAGTCACCCGGCAGGATCGTCGCCTGGGCCAGGGTGGCCGGGGAGTGGTTCGGCACTTCATCGTGCGCGAAGATGGCATAGTAGTAGGTTCCTCGCGCCAGGCCGTCGTGCTCGATCGAGCTCGAGGTTCCGGGAGCATCACCCTGATCGAGCACCAGCGTGCCGTCAGTCGGGCTGGACGGATAACCCGTGGTCTTGAAGCGAACCACCGCCCCTGCGAAATCCTGCGTCGACGGGTTCGTCCAGGATATACCCATCGTATTCGCATACCGCGTCAGCGTCAGATTCGTCACAGGGGCGGGGGCCTGCGTATCCGGGGGCGGCAGTGCGTACGGCCGGTACCGCCGAACGTACACGTCGTCGTACTGCCAGAACCAGCAGATCAGAGACTCCCCCGTGTGCGCATTGAGGGCCGAAATCGGATCCCAGTTGCCGAAGCCCTTCACGTAGCCGTTGGTGCGGAACGGCTCACCCAGATAGGCCCCGGCCTGGCTCAGCCGGCGGGCGAAGTTGCTTTCGGTGCAGCAGTGTGCCCAGGTGGCCAGATATTCTCCTGTCAGAGGATTCCACGTGACCGCCGACATCCCTCCGTGAAAGTCGGAGTTGCCCACGGGAAACCGCGGGCCGTCCAGCGCGCCCGACGCGGTCACAAACTGTCCCCACGGGCTGGGCGGGCCACCGTCGTAGATCACCAGATACCGGTTGAGCAAGGCGTCGTGCGTCACATCGCCGTTGCTGTCGTAATCGGGCGTGGCCGCGATCGTGATGTTCGGCCCGAGCAGCACGCCGTCGGAGGCCCGCACCCGCTGCGCGTAGTAATCCCACCACGTCAGCGGCTCGGTGTCGTAGTACGCCTGGAACGTCACCATGAACTCATCATGGACGGCGTTGTAGCAGATCGAGGGATTGCCGGCGTACACGTAGGTGCCGACGCTCACGTGGAAGATGCCCCCGAGCGGTACGGCCGTGCTGCTGAGGCGCTGGGCATAGACCGGCAGGACGCCCTCGCCGCCCCCGTTCTCCCAGACGAGCAGATAGCAGTCGCTGGCGCTCGAGTACGCCACTTTGCTCAGCGCGGCGCCCTGTTCGTTGTCGATCCAGATGCTGCCACCGATCAGCCCGCCGGTGGCGGCGTCGATCCGCTGCACGCGGATCTCGGCGTGAAGCCCGCCCGCCGTGGTGTAACCGCCATAGGTGAGCAGATACTCCTGGCGCGCGGTGTTATAGCACAGCCAGGGACCACCGGTTCCCTCCAGGTCGTCCGGTACCGTTGTCTCACCGCCGATCCGCGTGCCGGCAGCATCGAGGCGGAAGAACGAGATCACTGACCTCTGGTTCACCTTGGCGTCGAAATACGCAACCAGGTATTCGCTCCGGTCGGGGTTAAAGCAGATCGTGTGAGCGCGCTGCGCCCCGTCGGGTCCGGCAACGAGGTACGGATCGCTCATCAGTTCGCCGCCCACGTGGAGATGCCGGAAAGGCGGGCTCCACGGTCCCCAGCCCTCGGAATTGTGCAAACGGACGAACACGTAATACGTCTGCTGCGGCGCGAGCGGCGGCGTTTCAACCGTCGTCACGCCCGGATACGGCACCGACACCTCGCCCGAGTCCCAGCCGTTCGACGACGCAGGCGTATTGAACGAGCCAATGTGGATTTCATAACGGTCGTGCCCGCCGCCCGACCACGTCAGGTCGACGCGATTGGAGCCCAGGATCGCCCCCGCCGGCGGCCAGGTGATGGTCGGCGCCAGCGGCGGCGCGGCGTAGGTGACGGTGCACAGCAGGATGATCAGCAGGTGAGACGTGGGACGTGAGATGCGGGATATGAGACGTGAGACGTGAGACGTGAGACGTGGGCAGAGGACGGCCCTCAACACGTCACGTCTCACGTCTAACGTCTCACGTCTCACGTTACTTTCTCACCTTCGCGCTTTCTCACTTTCCTCAACACCCCGGCGGCTGCTCCGCGCCGCCCATGCAGGGCAGAAACAGGCCGAAATCCTGAGCATCTACGTCGTGATCGAGACTCAGGTCCGCGTCCCGGCATTCCGGCGGATGGGCCGCTCCATCCGGGCCCAGGCACGTCTGAAGATGCCCGAAGTCCACCTGATCAATGTCGCCGTCGCCGTCAAAGTCGCCCGGCAGCACGCTCGCCGTCGCCAGTGCGGCCGGCGCGTGATTCGGCACCTCATCGTGGGCAAAAACGGCGTAGTAGTACGTCCCGCGGGCAAGGCCCCCCTGCTCCACGCCCTCCGCGGAACCCGGCGCGCCCGGCTGATCGATCACCAGCGTCCCGTCGGTCGGACCGCTCGGAAATCCCGTCGTTTTCACGCGCACCAGCGCCCCCGCATAATCCGGCGTTGCCGGATTCGTCCACTGAAGGCCGATGGCATTGGCGTAGCGCGTCAGCGACAGATTCGTCACGGGCGCGGGCGCGGTGACATCCGGCGGCGGCAGCGGATAGGGCTTGTACCGACGCGTGTACACATCCGTGTGATTGTTCTGCCAGCAGATCAGGAAATCGCCGCTGACCGAGTTCGCTGCGACGATGGGTCCGAAGTTCCCGAAGCCGGTGACGCCGCCGTTCGTGCGGAACGGCTGGCCAACCAGCCCGCCCGTCTGTGACACGCGCCGGGCGTAGTTTGCCTCCGAGATCCCGTGCAGCCAGACGACCAGGTATTCCTTTGTGGCCGCGTTCCACGCGCAGCGAACCGCCCCGCCGCGCCAGGCCGGCCCGTCGATTGGAAACGGCGCGCCGATCAGCGTCGCGTCTGCGGCGACGAACTGACCCCACGCCGTGTACTGCGGATCGTACTTCTCGTATGCCACCAGGAACCGGTTCAGGTCCGAATCGTAAGCGATGCCGTTGTTCCACTCCGTCACGCCCGAGACGGCCAGGGGCGTGGCCGCCGCCCCGAGCAGCGCTCCGGTTGATGCACTGATCCGCCGGCAGTACAGGTCCTGCTGATCGCTGGGCGGCACCTGCTGGTACGTGATGAAGAACTCGTCGGCGGCGGGGTTGTAGCTCGCTTTCGGTCCGCCGACGCACAGGCCGTTGCTGACCACCGTGATGACGCTGCCGATCGGCGCGCCCGTGGCGCCGTCGAGTCGCCGCGCCTTGACGGCCGTGCAGCCCCCCGCGCCGTCGTCACGCCAGATCTCAAGATAAACGTCGCTCACGGAGGCATAGGCGATGTCGTGCTCCAGCGTGGCGTTCGCGTTGTGGATGAACACGGCTTCCGCCGGGAGGCTGCCATCAACCGCGCTGACCCGCTGGCCGAAGAGATGGGCGTACATGTCGCGGGCGGCGATCAGGTACTCGCCTCGCATGCTGTTGTACGTCACCGCCGTCGCCCCGGCGCCTTCCTCGCCGCCGTCGGAGCGGATCTCAGGTCCGATGCGCGTCCCAGCACTGCTCAATCGCCAGCCCTTCGCATACCAGCGCTGGTCGGGCTGAATGTCCATGTACGAGACGAGGTATTCATTGCGGGCAGGGCTGAACACGATGGCATGGTCGCGCTGCTGGCCGCCCTCAGGTTTCACGTTGTAAGGGTCGCCGCCCCACTCGCCTGCCACATAAAAATGCCGGAAAGGCGCACTCCACGGCCCCCATCCCTCGGAATTGTGCAACCGGACGAACACGTAGTACGTCTTCTCCGGGGTCAGCGGCGGCGTTTCGGCGGTGACCACGCCGGGGTAGGGCACGGACACCTCGCCGGAATCCCACGCATCGGCCGAGGAAGGCGTGTTGTGCGAGCCGATGTGGATTTCGTAGCGATCGTGGCCGCCGCCGCTCCAGCCCACATCGATGCGGTTGGAGGCCAGAATCGCTCCAGCCGGCGGCCACGTGATGCTCGGGGCCAGCGGCGGCGCGGCGTAGGTGGCGCTGCACAGCAGGATGATCAGCAGGTGAGACGTGAGACGTGAGATTTGGGATATGAGACGTGAGACGTGAGACGTGAGACGTGGGCAGGGGATGGCCTTCGACGTCTCACGTCTCACGTCTAACGTTTCACGTCTCACGGCTGATTCACCCGCTGCAGAGGAAACCGCTTGACGTCGGCCTTCGCAGATCGACACTGTGGTGCCCCCACCAATTCAAGAGGCGCGACAAGGACACTCCTTGTCGCGCCGGGCTTCCTCCTGCGTCGAGCCCTGGGTCTCGGCTCGTCACAGATCGGAGGAGGGAAGAGGAGAAATCATGACGACTCACCGGGGGACATCACTGGGCAGCTGCCCCGCATGAGGCCGCTGCGCTCAGGTCATCTGACGCCGCCTTCGCATCACCAGCGGCACGCCCGCAACCAGCAGCGCGAGCGTGGCCGGCTCCGGCACGACATAGTCGTCCCACGGCTGCAGGCCGGAGACGCTGCCCAGATCATTCTTGGTCCAGTAAAGCCAGTCGAGGTTGACGTTCGATGCGTTGCCGCTGGTGCCGAAGCTGCCCACCACCAGGCCGGTCTGCTTCACACCGTTGTGGTCCGTCAAGGCGGCGATGCCGCTGATCGTACCGCTTCCCATGGTCGTCCAGTCCGCCGCGTTGGGACTCGCGTTGCTGCCGTTCGAGATGTACGCGGTGAATGCTCCGCCGGCGCTGTAGACCAGGGCGTAGACCCGATAATTCGAGGTCGTGTCGGTGCTGTAATTGCCCAGAGTGGACGAGCTGCCGGGCACATCGGCGAATTTGACGGCACCCGCTCGTACGCCGATCGCTCCGGAGATGTTGTTGGAGCCGAAGCCGACCGTGTAGCCGAAGGTACCCGCGGTGTTGGTTCCGCTGATGGCCTTGATCCGGGCCATGATCAGGCCAGTGGAGGCCGAGAGCCCGGTTTCACCCGCGCCGCTGCCATCGTCGAGATTGGGATCCCTCACCATGTGCATGTACGCGTTCGAAGGACTGTTGTTGTCGTTGATGCCCCACACGCCGTTGGTCCCGCCGTCTGCGGCGGACACCGAGTAATCCCTCGACTTCCCGTCGATGATGTCCTGGTTGCTCTTGGCGACGAGCGTCCAGCCGCTGGCCGACATCGTCCCAGTTCCTGGGAGGGGATCGTAGGTGACGGGCAGCGCCCTCGCGCTGCCGGCCAAGATCGACATCCCTGCCCATGCTGCTGCGCAGCACAGGACACTGCTGCCTGCTTTTCCCTGGTGCATTTCCACGCCTCCTCATGGGGTACGGACGCTGACTGCGATACAGGGCCGTACCCGGCCTTCGCTGAAATTCTCATCCCGCCCGCCCGCACAGCCGGGCAGGACTCCTCTTACACCGACCATCCCCGCGAGGGGAGTCGCATTTCTACGGACACGCCACCGTCGGCACCCAGGGCACGTTGGCGCCGCTCTGGCAGGCGACGAACTTGAGGAAATCCCGACTGTCGACGCTGCCGGCGCTGGCGCCGGTGCTGTCCTGATCGAAGCACTTGCACTCCGGCGACAGCACTCCCGCGAAATCGGGGCCGGTGTAGCAGCGCTGGAAAAAGGCGAAGTCGTCGACGTCCACATCACCATCGCCATCGGGCACCGGGTCGGCATCGGCGAAGGGGTGATTGCACGACGGCACACAGACCAGGCTGCCGATGCAGTCGTCCTCCTCGCCCGGTGCGAACGCGCCGGCATTCGTGCCGTAGAAGCAGTCGAAGTAGATCTCCTGTTGCCCTTCCGTGTCTCCGGCGCCGAAGCCCACGGCATCCAGCCCGGCGTCCGAGCCGACGCTGCCGGCGTTGGTGATCTCGAGCACCGGTGTGGGATTCTCATCCACGTAGACGCGGATGACGTTCCCCAGGCCGGTGAGCGCCTGCGAGGTGAGGCGAATGATGTGATAGTTGCCGTCGCCCGTCGCCGGCATGGCAACGCCGCGATCGGTCTCGACCACCTGACCCGCGGCCCCCGCCCAATGCGCCGAAGCGGAGATCCCGTCGGAGCCGCCGCCGGTCGGATCGGCGAAAATGAAGAGATTGCCGCTCGGGTCCCCGCCGACCGAGACGGTCTTGACCCGGGCGACGACGGTGGCGCCGGCCGCATTGCCGATGTTGGCCGAGGGCGAGACCCGCCAGCGGGTCCTGGCCGTCGGACCATCCACGAGACGATACGCCAGGCCGTCCAGCGCCCCGTCCAGGCCGACATCCGACACGATGGAGCCCTGCTCGGCGCTCCCGTCGGCCAGCAGCACGAAGGTGAAACCGGGCCCGCCGGAGTTCGGCACGTTCGGCAGGACGTTGCCCTCATATCTGGCGATCAGCGGCGGGTTGGCAACGTTGTCATTGATGGTGATCGTGTCGGCCGGCGTGTCGAATACCTCGGTCGCACCGTTGTCGCACGAGGCGGCGAAACGGATGACGCCGATCAGATCGTCGCCGGCAATGGTGACGGGGGCGGCGCTCCAGTCGATGGTGGCCGTCACCGTGGCCGTGCCGTTTCGCACCACGGGCAGACCCGCGGGCATGTTCTCATAGGAGAGGGTCAACCAGTCGTCGTCATCGTTGAATTCGAACGCCCGGAAGCCCGTCCAGTCGTATGCCCCGATGTTCCGGATGGTGA
Source organism: uncultured Planctomycetales bacterium (assembly GCA_964591605.1). Classification (GTDB taxonomy): domain Bacteria; phylum Planctomycetota; class Phycisphaerae; order UBA1845; family PWPN01; genus CAYLLT01. The sequence goes on along the minus strand of CAZQEN010000126.1, from coordinate 8,351 downwards.
AGGTGTGCGTCGTCACGCTCGATGAATCGCACGAGCCCAGGTCCAGGCGACGCGGCTCCTGCACCTCGACCTCGCAGCCTCGGACGGTCAGATCAATCCGGCGGATGTGCCGCACGAGCACATTCACCTGCAGGTCGTCGAAGAACACCGTCTCCGCGCTGGCGGTGTTGTTGTCATCGAGGCGCTGGAACCGGATGCGGCCCAGGGGCGCGGCGCTCAGCAGCGTGTACGTGCCGATGGAGACGCCGTCCACGCGATACTCGATCACATTTCCGATCACGTTGATCCTGGCTTCGAGGTGGGCGTAGGTGCCCGGCCCCGCCGCGGGGAGCGGATAGTTCGCGGTGACGCCGTTGCCGCCCTGGGCACGCACCTCAGCACCGCTTCCGGCCCAGCGGCCCAGGGGCGCGCCGGCCGCAGACTCGAACCACAGGCTGAACACCGTATTCTCGGAGCCTCCACCCGCGCGGGCCTGGATGCTGATCGAGATGACCCCGTTTGCCCCTTCGGCGCAGGTGACCGGGAGGATGGCAACCGGATCGTTCCCCCCGCCGCCGGCATTGTTGCCGCTGGCGAGCTGCACCTCGCCGGCCGCGACGCCGATCTCCGTGGAAGTGGCCGTTCCGGTCCAGCCGTCATTGCCCACCAGCGCTCCATCAGCGTAGGTCATGGAGTCGCTGGCGCACGGTGCAGACGGGCCGCACGTGTCGTCGAACTTGAGGTAGCCACTGTATACCCCCGGGGCAAGGCCAGGACCAGGATTCGGCGGTCCGGCCGTGGTCAGATGGGCCGTGACGGTCGTACTGGAGGCGGGGTCGATGTTGCCGGTCTGCTCGCCGGGCGGTACCGAAAGCCAGGTGTAATCGGTCGCTTCGCCCAGCGCATCGACCTCGGCCACGGTGTAGTTGGTGATGGCATTCGCCGGGCTCAGGTTGTTGAAGCTGTACGGGATCGGGCTGATCTCGTTGTTGTCCGGGTCGAGGATGCCGTTTTCGTATCCGACGCGCGTCTGAGTCGGGACGGGCGTCACACTGGCCGCACAATCGCAGGTCGATGGGGAACAGGAGGCGGGCGGTGTGCCGGCCATGATCGGATCCGTCGCCCCGAGTGCGGCGCCGTCATGGATGCGGACCCAGTCGTAGACCTGCCGCCCCGCGGTGGTTTCGCTGGAGCTGTGAATCCCGCCCAGAGAAATCCCCCCGGTGTTGGCCGCGAACACGGAAGGCCGCCCCGTCCCGCCGCTGATGCCGGCGCTGTCGAGCAGGAGGGCCCAGCTCACGCCGGGGCCCGGGTCGGTGTCGTTCTCGAGATCATACACAAGCAGATGATCGTTGTTGGGAACAACCATCCGGATCATGTGGAAGCTGGTAGAGTTCGCGGGGTTGTTGGGGACGTTCACTTCGTCGATCACCCCCGAGTGCCTGATCTGGAGGCGAAAGGCGTTGGGCGCCGCCACCGGACCGCCCAGCCCGGCGTCGTTACTGTTCAGGAACGCGATGGCCCGCCCGCGGTTTCCCGACGCCTGGGCGACGTTCATGTTCCCGATGGTGCCGGTCCCGCCGGTCGACACCTCGACCGAAATGCGGAGGTCCGCGGTCCAGGCACCGGCAAAACCGTCCTTGTAGTATCCGTTGGTGCCGGTCGCCCCGCTGTCCACGAAGCGGCCCGCGCACCCGGCAAATCCGTTGACGAAGCCGGCAAAGTTCGGACCGCAGAAATCCCCCGCGGCCTGGCTGCCGAATCCGTCGCCCGCCCGGGTCATCGGGACCGGCTCCGCATCAGGAGCGACCCCCATCTCGTAGGTCAGGACCGCCCCCGATGCCGTGACGACCGCGAAGCCCTGAACCGTCAACAGAACCGACAGCGACTGCGAAAACCGGGCGCAGGACAACGTACGAACCAGATGAAGCAGCATGGGTTGAACCTCCTCTTTCGGCCTCGGAGGGTGGCTCGGACACCTTCGCGAGAGGCCGATGCAGAAACCCCGGGCCGGGCTTGCCGATCAGGGAGACAATCCAAAGCAGCCGCAGCCCGGTGGACGCCCCGCCCGAGGCGACTGAGCCGGTGGGGACGGAAGGGGCGACGCACCACCGACAATATACCCCTCTGCCCGGAAGCCCGCAAGGGGAATTTGGCATAATGTGACAAAATGTGTTTCCTTTTGTGAAAATCAATGGGAAATGTGCGTCAGGAGCATGTTTTACAGATACTTCGGTGACCCTCGTTAGGGGTCAAATCGTGCGATAAATCGCTTGCCCCGACCCGCCCCAACGCGTATGATGGCCCTCATGAGCACCCGTCCTACCGGCAACGGGAAGGCAACCGCGCGCCGAAACCGCCGCGGTCGTCCGCCGCGATATCAGATCGTCACCGAAGCGCTTCGCCAGCAACTGGCCACCGGTGTCTTGAGTGCGGGCGTCAAGCTGCCCGCCCTGCGCGAGCTGGCCGACCAGTTCAAGGTGAGCACCAACACCGTCCGCAACGCCATTCGCGTGCTCGAACACGAGGGCTGCCTCTATCACGTTCCCGACATCGGCGCGTTCGTCAAACCGACGGTGCCCGCCCGCGTCGCCACGCGGGTGACCGTTGCCCTCGTGACCATCGACATCGGCGGCGCGCTCGAAATGGGGATCGCCCGCGGCGTGGAGCAGGCGTGCCAGGAAAAAGAGTGGGGCCTGCAGATCCTCGACGCCCAGGCCAACGCGGAGCTCGAAGCCCGCAACCTCCTTCGCCTCGCCGACTCCGGCACCCACGGGGCGATCATCATGCCCATCAGCGATCAGGAGAATTTTGAAACCCTGGTCGAGCTCAAACTGAGCGGATATCCGATCGTTCTGGTGGATCGCGGGGTTCCCGGGCTCAAGGTCGACCTGGTCGAATCCGACCATGAGCGCGGCGCATACCTGGCGACCAGGCACCTGCTGGAACAGGGTCATACCCGCGTCTACATGGTCACCGATCCTCCGACCGCCACGTCGATCGTCGACCGCATCCGCGGTTTCGAGCGCGCGATGATGGAGCACGGCCACGAGCCGACCCGCCGCATGCAGTTCTTCGTCGAGCGTGCTGCCTCTTTTCGAGGGCTACAGCAGCACAAACGCTGGCTGGGCGGCTACGAGGCGGCGCTCCCCCTGCTCAGGTCGGCACAGATGCCCCTCGCGATCTTCGCCCACAACGATTACAGCGCCTGGGGCGTGCTGGAGGCCTGCCGGGAGCTCGGACTGCGTGTGCCCCAGGACGTCTCGATCGTCGGATTCGACGATTCCGAGATCACCCGGGCCATGAGCCCGCCGCTCACCACCGTGGCCCAGCGCACCTGGGACATCGGCCGCACCGCCATCCAACTGCTCGAGGAGCGCTTCCAGGCCGGCGGCGCCGAGCGCGAACCGCGGCTGGTCCGCATTCCCGCCGAACTGGTCGTGCGCGAATCCGTCTGGCGCGCAGGCCAGTAAGCCCAATTCTCATGCCGATTAAGTCACAATGTGAGTTTATCCAGCCTCTCCCGCCTCCCCCGCCAGGGGCGGAACCGGTTGCAGCCGTCCGGGAATGCTGGGTCGAGCGTAATATTCTGTGAAATGGTGACTTAAGCATTATCATGTGTGCCTGTTGCCATCTGGCCTAAACATGCAGGCGTTCCGGCCGCATGATCGTGGGGTTTGATGTGTCACATCGTGACTTCAAGCGGAAGACACAGGACAGAGGCTTGCTGACCGGGCAGCCGGCAGCGCGCAGCGGGGCACCAGGGCCGCAAGCCCTGCCAGGTCCGTCAGTGTGCGATCGCGTCCGGGGCTGGACGCCCGGCTGCCGGCCCGGCCTTTCAATGCATCTCGGTCTCGCACGTGCCGAGCCCGCCCCGGTAGTAGTTAAACTGCACGTTGGGGTGGTCCGCCAGCAGCGACATCGGCACGCTGCTGTCAGGCAGGCGCTTGGAGATCATGAACGCGGTCAGTCGGATGCCGAAGGGGTTGTCGTGATGGCCCGGGTGCCAGATCGAGACGCGGCCGGCCTTCCACGTTTCCACGGGGCCGACCGAGATGGCCTTCGCCGGAACCAGCGGGATGTTGCCCCCGCCGGAGGTGCGGGCATTCTGAACGATGGTCAGCGGATGCAGGTCGACCACGCGCGTGGTGAGCTTGCGATACTCGGCGGGCGGAGGGGGGTTGTCCTTCCATTGTCCCTCCCGCCGGGGTGGATCGTTAAAGGCCCAGTGCTTGATCTCGCCCTGGCCGCCCTGCATGATCGCGCAGCGCACGCCCTCGTAGCTCTTGATGTATTGGGCGGGGTCGGCTTTCGGGAAGTGCAGGTTCGCATCGGGCATCGCCAGGTCCTTGCGGATCCGGTCGAAGCACATCTCCCGATCGCACCGGGCAAAGGACAGCGGGTGCGACTCGGGCGCCTCTTTGCCGTCGAGGTACCATTCGTCCATGCCCCAGAAGTGCGCGTGCTTGAGCGGCAACTCCAGGGCGTTCACAATCCGGGCCACGAGGGGGAGCTGTTCCGTCGGCCCGATGGGCCCGCAGATGCCGACGGGGTTGTCGGCCGTCGCCTGCCGCCAGGCCTCGATGTATTCGAGCGCTTCCGCGACGTAGAAATCCTCGATGGTGTCATAGAACACCACCTTGAACCCCGGCCGTGCGAGTTGCTCGATGTCCCGCGCGGTCAGTTTCGAGACGTCGTCGAGCAGCGACTTGTCCAGGGTCGTGTAATCCCACCAGTCCGGGGCGATTTTGCTGAGGGTTCGGGCCATTGCGGTCTCCTTTCGTCGAGAAACACCATAATTAACGTGTCCGGGGCCGGTTGTCAGCAGTCGCTGCGGTCGGAATCGCTGGGGGGGGCAATTATTTCCAGAGCGGGCTTGCAGGTCTCCCGACGCGCCGGGACCAGGTCGGACCTGCGAGGTGAGAGGGTGTCGCCCACCCGACGTCGTCGCAGCGTCGAGCAGATGGGAGGACTCTGTGTGCGGGGGACCGAAAGCCACAGCTCGCGGGCACGCACCAACCCGTCCGGGCCGGCGTAGGTCGTGTAGGGCACTGGACCCCCGTCCCGAAGCGGTCGGCGTTGTCCGGACGGGATGATGGATTACCGTCTTTGCCCCGCCGGACATGCTCAGTGCGGCTTCAAAATGGTGCGGTTTTTGGAATTTAAAATGGGGCACTAGTCAACTGGCACTGACAGGCTACAATATCACATTAACTTCAACTGTTCGTGTACTGCTCTGATTCGTTCCTTCCTGAGCATCAAAAATGGCAGTCAGACACCATATCAAACTTCTGGTTGTGGATGATGATCCTCAGGTCTGCAAGACGGTCAGCATGATTCTGCAGGAACATGGGTACCATGTGCAGGCGTATTCCCAGCCCCGACAGGCACTTCAGGCGGTTCGCAAGGCCCCGTTCGACATTGCCCTGATCGACATCAAAATGCCGGATCTGAACGGGCTCGAACTGGTCGAGAAGATCAAGGCGGAGGACCCGCGGGTCGCGCCGATCGTCATGACGGCGTATCCCGACGTTCAAACCGCCGCCGAGACCATGCGCCTGGGGGCGCGGGACTACATCACCAAGCCCTTCCGCGAGGAGCAGTTGCTGGCGGCGGTCGAGCGGATCGCCCAGGAACTGGGGCTGATCTACACGAATGAGCAGGAGCTCAATCGACTGATCGGCCAGCGGATCCGGCAGGAGCGCCTGAAGCAGAGCTTGACGCTCCGGCAGCTCTCCGAGCGTTCGGAGCTGACCACCTCGCAGCTTTCGCAGGTCGAGCTGGGCAAGAATGCCGCCAGCGTGTGGGCCCTGGCCCGCATCAGCGGTTCTCTCGGCCGGCAGCTCTGCGAGCTCCTGGCCGGGCTCTGAGCGCGCGGGTGAGACGCCCGATCAGAACCCCGCCCGGAAAGCACGGGGCTGCGATCACGCTGAAGCACCCGCCCGCTGACGGTCGGGACGCTGCTCCTGTATTCCGGCAGAAGCTCATTGTGTTCTCCCCCGCCCGATGGCTAAACTGGTACCAGGCAGCACGGGTTGGCCGCCGGCGTACGGCGGGTGGCCCTGAGGTGCTGCGGGAGGTGTTGATCTGACACGTACTGCAGAAGCGAAAGGCGTTCGTTCCGCTGAACGCAATCGCACGCGAATGGACGGGCTGAACTTCGCCATCGAAGCCGCCCGCATCGCTGACGACAACCGCGCGGAAGACGTGGTTGTTCTCGACCTGAGGGGCATCTCCTCCATCGCCGACTTCTTCGTCATCGGCACGGGCACCTCTGACCGACAGATGCAAGCCGTGATTGACCAGATCGAGGTCTTCGGCCGCAAGGTCGGCCAGAAGCCGCTGGGCTACAACGGCCGCGAGTCGGACACGTGGGTGCTCGCCGATTACGTGGACGTGGTGATCCACATGTTCAGCCGCGAGAAGCGGCGCTACTACGACCTCGAGCTCCTGTGGGGCGACGCCCCGCGGGTCGAGTGGCAGCGCGCCGCGACGGCCTGAACAGGTCGAGACCCCCCTCGGGATGAGCTGATCCAGCCTCGTGTTCCCCCGTTGACGAGGCAGGAGCCCTGTCGTCACATCATCGGACCCCCCAACCGGTTTGATCCGGTGGCCGGTTATCCCGTACGATAAACGCCCCCACTCTCGGATGGAGTCTTCGACATGAGCGAGCAGCCCGGAACGATCCAATACGACGATTTTGCCAAGGTGCAGATGCGCGTGGCGAAGGTGCTGGAGGCCTTCAATCATCCCCAGGCCGACAAGCTGATCGTCCTGAAGATCGATCTGGGCTCAGAGCAGCGGCAGATCTGCGCGGGCCTGCGAGGCCACTACGCCCCCGAGCAGCTCGTCGGCCGCAGCATCATCGTGGTCGCCAACCTCGCGCCGCGGATGATGCGGGGCATTGAGAGCAACGGCATGCTGCTGGCCGCCAGCAGTGCCGATCACAGCCGGGTGATCCTGCTTGCCCCGGACGCGGAGGTCGAGCCGGGGGCCAAGGTGAGCTGAAGCGCACAACCTGCGTCCGGAAAAAGCCTTACGTGTCAGAGCTCGCAGGAGATAGAGCCCGAAACGCAAGCGACGGGTTGGTGGAAGGCCGTTGCCTATCGCGAGAAACCGTCGCTCGCGGGTCGGGCTCCCTTCGGACATCGCGACTCGCTTGACCAACAGGTCCCCCTCTGTACAATGTAGGGCTCTCTGCTCCTTGATCTCCCGTGGATTCAGGACAGCAATCGATAGGATTTCGGGTTGGGTGCACCATGCGTAGTGCGGCGACAAAGAGTTTCCTGGCCAAGCCGGGCGAGGTCGGGGGAAAGTGGCGGCTGGTGAACGCGGAGGGCAAAGTCCTGGGCCGGCTGGCGACACAGCTCGCCACCGTCCTGATGGGCAAGCATGACCCTCATTACACGCCGCACGTCCTCACGGGCGACTTCGTGGTGGTGGTGAACGCCGAGAAGGTCAAACTCACCGGGCGCAAGATGGAACAGCTCGAGTACGACCGCTACAGCTATCACCCCAGCGGCCGCAAGGTCGAGCCCATCGGCGTGGTGATGGCCAAGTATCCCGAGCGAATCATCCAACTGGCGGTGCGGCGCATGCTCCCCAAGAACAAGCTGGGCGACCACATGCTCAAGCGGCTCAAGGTGTACAAGGGCGACAAGCATCCCCATGCGGCCCAGAATCCGCAACCGCTCGAACTGAAGTTGAAGTGAGTGCAGCGGTCGAGTAGGTCCCGCCTGCCGGGCGGGACCTCTGCCGTCCGGGAAAGGTTTCGTCCGGCAGACGGGACCTCCATGAGGAAAAGAGAACGTGGCAGACGAAAACAAAGCAAGCGAGAAGGCATCGGCCACCATCCCCGCTCCCGACGCCAAGAAGAAGTTCTTCTGGGGCACGGGCCGGCGCAAGACCTCGGTGGCCCGCGTGCGGCTCAAGCCGGGCGAGGGCAGGTTCGAGGTGAACAAGAAGCCCCTCGAGAAGTACTTCAGCGAGGACCGCGACCGCAACGACGCGGTGGCCCCGCTGCGGGCGACCGAGACGTTCGGCAAGGTGGACGTGTTCGTGAACGTCAGCGGCGGCGGGATCACCGGGCAGGCCGGAGCGATCATGCTCGGCGTGGCCCGGGCGCTCAAGCTCGCGAATTCGCAGTATGACGACGCCCTGCGGGCCGGCGGCTTCCTGACCCGCGACAGCCGCATGAAGGAACGTAAGAAGTACGGCAAGCGCGGGGCGCGCCGCAGCTTCCAGTTCTCGAAACGCTGACGCTTCGCCACGATGTGCGTATCATTCAACGACCCCGGCGATGCGAAAGCCGGGGTCGTTTGCTTTTGCGTCAGGTAGGGTGGGCTCTGCCCACCAGCCAGGCCTGCGTTTGG
>CAZQEN010000125.1:0-19095 GCA_964591605.1 uncultured Planctomycetales bacterium | reverse complement strand
GCTCCGTTCTCCTGCTTTCGATCGGACTCACGGAACTTTCCTGCATGGGCAGCGCGCCGCGTGCGTGGGGTTTCTGGCTCGCCGTGTCCTGCTACACCTCATATCCGCTCCTGTTGGCGGCGTTGCTCAAAGCGTCCGCAGCGGTTCTGTTGCCCGACGCCTGTCCGATCTATCCGTTTTCCGTGCTCCTGAACGGCCGGACCAATCCGTGGTCCACCATCCTCTTCTATTGGTGGTGGACGGATGTCGTCATCATATGGTACGTTTCGGCTCGCCCGTCACGTCTCTGGCAGACACTGCTCGCGGTAATAGTGGTACCTCTCGTCAGTGTGGTTGCCCCCTGGATGGTCATGGCACTTGTGCTGTTGTTTGTCGCGTGAGGCCGTCAATCTTCCGCGCGGCACCAGGTTGCGTCGGGGCATTTCTCGCAGCTGTATCCGGCCTGCTGGCATTCGGTGATGCGGTGGAGGATGAGGTCGACCATGATGGCGTCGAGGCCGATGGGGCCGGAGCAGTGCCACTGCACGCCGGGGTGTCCGGCGGCCGCCTGGGCGCATAGGCGGGGGATGTCCTCGCGGCTGTGACGACCGGGGGACAGGAAGTAGGGGAAGACAAAGACGAATTCGGCGCCGTCGGCGACGGCGCGGTCGAAGGCCTGGGCGATCGTTGGCTCGGCGAGCTCCATGTGCGCCGCGTACACGCGGTCGGCCGTGCGGGCCTGCACCATCTCCGCGACGCGCTCGAGCATGCGGTTGGCCGCATCGCGCCGGCTGCCGTGATCCACGATGATCAGAGCGCGGGGCATGGACTAAGGCTGATCCTCGTCCGGCGGGAGCGGTTTGGTGACACGCACCAGCTCCAGGAATTTCTCACGGACGTAGGGATGCAGGTTCTGAGCCGTTTCCGCAGTCAGCCGGCGGTAGCGAATGAGTTCCTGTACATCTCCAAAGTCCCTGAGACGGTCCGGGTTCGTCATTGCACAGGCCAGCTTCAATGTGATCAGCTCCGGAAGACTGATGTACTTCTTGCCCTCGTGAAGCACGGCAACGTCAACGGGATTCGGGAAGGCCACCGGTTTGGGCTTGCCGTCACCCGGGAATTCACCGGTGGTGAGGAACTCGACCTTCACGCCGGTCTGGGTATCGCGAAAACGCTTGCGCGCCCCCTCGAACGCTGGGCGGTACCCCTTCCCGACCAGCACGGCGCGGAATTGCTCAAGTCCTTCGGGGGTTACCAGCAGATCCACATCGACCGTCTCGCGCTTGAAACCATGGGCATTCACCGCCATGCCGCCCACGATCACGTATTCGATCCCCTCCTCTTGGAGGCTCCGGGCGATGGCCGCCAGCGTTTTATGGACCTTACCGATTCCCATGTGGAACCGCTCCGCCTCCCGGAGGCTGTCTTCCGCATCAGCCAGCACGCCGATGCGGCCGTCGGTGGATAGAGAAGAGCCCTGCATAGGATCACCCCCGCGTCATTATATCGTCAGTCCGCGACCGCAGCACGCGGTTTTCGGTCAGGATCGGTGACGGACCCACTCCATTCAACCTGGTCACGGGGCCTCGAATTTCACGGCCATCTGTATGCGCTGGCCGGCGCGGAGGACGGTGAGGTTGGCCTCGTTGCCGGGTTCATACTTGGCCATGGCGTCCATGAGGTCGTAGACGTTATTGATGGAGGTATCGCCAATCATGAGGAGGCGGTCGCCGGACTGCAGGCCGGCTTTCTCGGCGGGGCTGCCGGGCGAGACGCCGTCGAGCTGCAGGCCCGGCTGCTCATCCTCGGCGTAGGAGGGCATGACGCCCATGCGGACCTTGAGGCCGGCACGGCTCGGGCGGCTCTCGGCGATGGCGACGTACTGCGGCCGCTCCGGCGCCTCGCGCACGTCGGCGGCGATGGCGGCGATCATTTCGACCACGCGGGCCGCACCCTCGGCGTTGATCCGCTCGGTGTCGTCGGTCGGCCGGTGGTAGTCATTGTGAATGCCGGTGAAGAAATGCATCACCGGGATCTTCCGGCCGTAGAACGCGGTGTGGTCGCTCGGCCCGAATCCTCCGGCGCTGGTCTCGAGTTTGAAGCCGAACCGCTGCGCGAAGCCGGAGACGAGCGTCTCGAACATCGGCGAGGTCTTGATGCCGAACACCTGCAGCCGATGCTCGCGCACGCGGCCGATCATGTCCATGTTGAGCATGGCGGCTATGTGGTCGAGCGGAATGGTGGGGTGGTTCACGAAGTACATGGAGCCGAGCAAGCCCATTTCCTCACCGCTGAAGGCGATGAAGAGGAGGCTCCGTTTATTGCCGCTCGTTTTCTCACGGATCTGACGTTTTCGGGCGGATTTTGAGGCGGCCGGATCGCCCCGGCGCACGTTGGTCCTCTCGCCGAACCCCTCGCTGGCGTTTCGGGCTCCGGCGGCGAACATCTCGGCGAGCACCATGAGGCCGGCGGTGCCCGAAGCGTTGTCATCGGCCCCGTTGTGGATCTCGGGCCGGCCTCCCTCGGGCCGCGAAGCGGAATGCGCGCCGCGGGGCACGGCGACCCCCAGATGGTCGTAGTGGGCGCCGATCACGACGTACTCGTCGGCCAGAGGCCCGCTTCCGGGAAGCAAACCGATCACATTGCGGGTCGTGGCCTTCTCGCGGACGACGCCCGGCGTGCCGCGGGCCCTGATCCCCTTGAGGTCGAACGATCGCGGCTTGCGGTGAGTATCGAGCTCCGTCTGCAGCGCGGACAGATCGGGCGCGCCGGCCGCCCGGAGGAGGCCCGCCGCCAGGTCGCGCGAGATGTGCATCATCGGGATGTCGAAGTTCTGGCCGTCGTCCACCGAGTCGAACGCGAACAGCTTGTCCTGCTCGCCGTGGTGCAGCGGCGGGTTGACGATGAGCAGGGCGGCGGCCCCGTGCTCGCGGGCGGTGCGGGCTTTGGACTGGAACGACGCGAACTGCGAGGGCGACTGCCCGCCGAATGCCGCCTTCGGGTCCTGGTCGTGAGGCTCGTAGCGAAGAATGAGCAGCACTTTGCCCTTCGCGTCGAACCCCGCATAGTCGTCGTAGCCGGCCTCCTCGTTGGTGATCCCGTAGCCGGCGAAGGCGACGGGGGCGTTGAAGCTCTCGCTGGAGCTGAAGGGGAGGGGGACAAAGTGGGTGTGGAGGATGGCCGTTACGGGCGCGCCGGTGAAGGTGAGGGCCGGCTGGCCGGTGAGTTTCTGGGCGAGCGTGACCTCGAACGGCTGGAAGTACGTGCCGTCGGGGCCGGCGGGCTGAAGGCCGGCTCGCTCAAACTGCGCCGCGATGTACTCGGCCGCGAGATCGTTGCCCTTCGTCCCGGTCCCGCGCCCTTCGAGCCGGTCGGAGGCCAGATACGCAACGTGGTCGTGAAACCGGCGGGCCAGGTCGGGGTCGACCGGGACCGCCGCGTGCGGCTGCGTTGCGGCCATGATCGGATGGGCCGGCGCCGGCGCGGGCGTGGGGGCGGTCGTGACGGCACGCCCTCCCGGCGGCACGGCGGCGGCGACGGCCAGTGCGAGCAGCCACCCGCCCAGCGGGGGGTGCATCCAGCCGCGAATACGGGTGTTCCGGCCGGGCGGGGTCCACGTGGAGCGGGCGAAATGGCTTCGATTTGCGCCCGCGGTGTTGCGCAGCATGTAACGGCCCCTCAGGTAGTTGCGTCCCTCATGCATAACATAGCGCACATCGCGGCGTGGGGGAAGTGAAACTGACGCCGATGGTCCCGCTGTTTCGACCGACCCGGAGCCTCGGGACGCCGCAAATAGAGCCCGCAGCGCAAGCAAGGGGTTCGCCTTGAGCCGCTGGTGGGTGGAGGATTATCGTTCGCATGATGGCCGAGCCCCTTGCCTGCTTTCTGACGTGGACATGCTACGGGACATGGCTGCACGGCGACGAGCGCGGGTCCGTGGACCGTCACCGAAATCAGGTCGGCAGTCCTACGTACGATCGGAACTCCGCGTGGTCCGACTGGAGCCGGAGCCAGATGAAGCACGGGTCCGTGGTTCTGTCGCCGCGGGCGCGGAGCATCGTCGAGACGATAATCGAGGCGCATTGTGCCCATCGCAAGTGGACGCTTCACGCCCGGAACGTGCGATCGAATCATGTGCATGTCATTGCGACATCGGATCGGGCACCGGGACGGACGATGGACGAGTTGAAGGGGTGGTGCACCCGGCGTTTGCGGGAGTCAGGGCTGTTCGCGCGTGACGCAGAGGTATGGACAGAAGGCGGATCGAAGAAGCAGTTATGGAATGAGCGAGCGCTGAGGGAGGCGATTCGATATGTCACGGATGGGCAGGGTCCGGATCTGACGTGAGCGGGGTGTGCGCTGCGGCTGTGGGCGCGGGGGCTCTCACGCCGTTCACAAGACCTCTTGACGAACCCCTTGCTTGCGCTGCGGGCTCTATCGCTCAGTTCCGCTCGTCTCTGTTATTCCCACTCGATGGTTGCTGGCGGTTTTGAGCTGATGTCGTAGACCACGCGGTTGATGCCGGGGACCTCGTTCATGATGCGGCTGGAGATGCGGCCCAGGACGGCGTAGTCGACGTGGACCCAGTCGGCGGTCATGAAGTCGGTGGTCTCGACGAAGCGGATGGCGGCCACCTGCTGGCCCTCGTAGCTGCGGCCGTCGCCCATGACGCCGACGCTGCTGACCGGCAGGAGGGCGGCGAAGGCCTGGCTGATCTTGCGGTAGAGATTGGCGGCGCGGATCTCGTCGATGACGATATCGTCCACCTCCTGCAGGAGGGCGACGCGCTTCGCGGTGACCTCACCGACGATCCGCACGGCCAGGCCCGGGCCCGGGAACGGGTGGCGCCACACGATCTCCTCGGGCAGGCCCAGGTGCTCGCCCGCAAGGCGGACCTCATCCTTGAACAGGTCGCGCAGGGGCTCGATCAGCTCGAAACCCAGCTCGGCGGGCAGGCCGCCGACGTTGTGATGCAGCTTGATGTTGGCGGCCAGGCCCGAGTGGCCGTGGCCCGACTCGATCACGTCAGGATAGAGCGTGCCCTGGGCGAGGAACCTGGCGTTGGGGATCGCCTGCGCCTCGTGCTTGAACACCTCGATGAACTCGTGGCCGATGCGGCGGCGCTTCTCCTGCGGATCGGTGACGCCGGCCAGGCGCGCGAGGAACCGGTCGGCCGCCCGCGCGGTGCGCAGATCGATCTTGAAATGATCGCGGAACGTCGACTCGACCAGGGCGACCTCGTTTTTCCGCAGCAGTCCGTTGTCCACGAAAATGCAGACGAGCCGGTCGTCGATGGCCTCGTGCAGCAGAGCGGCCGTCACGCTGCTGTCGACGCCGCCCGAGAGCCCGCAGATGACGCGGTCATCGGCGCCGACGCGGGCGCGGATCTGCCGGATGCTCTCGCTGACGAAGTTGCCGACCTCCCACGATCCATTGCAGCCGCAGATGTCGTAGAGAAAGTTGCGCAGGATCTGCCCGCCGCAGCTCGTGTGCGTCACTTCCGGATGGAACTGCACGCCGTAAACTGGGCGCTCCCGGTGCCGGACGGCGGCGATCGGGCAGCTCGCCGTCCGGGCCAGCGGCACGAAGCCCGGCGGCAGCTCGCAGACCATGTCGCCGTGGCTCATCCACACGTTGGTCTGCCTGGGCACGTGCGCAAACAGGCCGGAGTCGTCGAGGATCTCCAGCCGGGTGCGCCCATATTCGCGGGCCGGGGCCGGCCGGATGCCGCCGCCCAGGATCTGGCTGCTCACCTGCATGCCGTAGCAGATGCCCAGCACGGGAAGGCCCATCTCCAGGATCGCCGGATCGCAGGCCGGCGCGCCGGGCTCGTACACGCTGGCCGGCCCGCCCGAGAAGATCAGCCCGCAGGCGTTCATTTCGCGGAGCCTCTGCGGCGTGACCGCCGGCGAGCAGAGCATGCTGAACACCCGGTTCTCGCGCACCCGCCGGGCGATGAGCTGGGCATACTGGCTGCCGAAATCGAGAATGGCGATGGTCTGAGTCATGGACGAATTCTACGGAAGTCTTCGCAGATGAGCCATGGTGACAGCGAAACGGACGCAGAATAATGGGCACTGTCGAATCGGGTGGCATGGGTCCCGGCGCGCCGGGATACTCGCTGCCCGTGTTTCATGCGCATGGGCAATGAGTGTATTGTCCATGCCACCCCGGGCAAATCCTCCTGCGGTCCTGCTTGGCAGCACATGTCCTCAGACGATGCATAATGGCCGCGCCGCACAGTTCGCGTCCAGTCCCGGGATGAGGCCGAGGCCGTGTGCTATACTTTGGATATGGTCCCAGATCTTCCCGAGGCTGAACTTCGCCAGCAGTTACTTCTGGTCTCAGCGCTGTTCCATGGCTGTTCGCCTGAAGATGGACAATTCAGCGCGAATTGTGCTCGAGTGCTTCGTCAGGCTCTCAAGGCGGCTGCTTTGTGGGACGACAGTCTCTCCTGGGCGTTGCATGACACGGAGTCTGTGCCCTCGATTGTGACAACATGGTACGCTGCGTTGATCGACCTGATTCAGCAGCAGCCCGATTCCATGAAGTTGTTGAACGGAATGGGCAATTTTGATGGACGTGCAGCGCCGTACTACACCGCGTGTTGGTTGACTCCTCAGGGTCGAGAGATTGCCGAAAAACTCGCGGCCCATCATCCGGACTGGGTGGCGGCGATCACCAACAGACCCACATGAGACAGATAAATCAGGCCGTGTCGTCGCGCTTGGGCCAGACCGGCGGCCAATTACTGAATCGCGTTGCGTGAAGCCGTCCGGGCCGGCTGCACCACAAAGACGGCCCCCAGAGAGAATCACGCAGGTTCCCTTAGCGAGCGCCATTTGGCTGTTGCTTCAGCTCACGCGGGCAGTCAACCACTGGCTGATGGTCTCCACCGTCCACTTCTCATTCTCGGCCGCGTTGCACATCATGATGAGCTCCTCGTCCATGCCGCAATTGCGCGGATGCGGGGTGAGCGATCTGTCATAAGCATTGTGTCAAAAAAGACTTGCGAATCCAGGCCGCACGGGTTCCACGTCACCGTGGGATCGAGAGCGGGTAGGCCAGGAATTGCGGCGAGCCGAAGACGAAATGGCGGTCGCTCGAGGTGATGGGCCGGTCGAACGCGAAGAGGAACTCGCGGACACCACGGTGGTCGACTTCGACGGGTGTGACGGTGAAGCCGGAGTGCTCGGCGCGGATCGGCTGGCCGGCCGGGAGCGTCTCGGGCAGGCCCATGGCCGTCAGCAGTGTCCGCCCGGTGACGCCCTCGAAGTAGCGGGCATTGTCGGGAGCGCGGACGCGCAGGTGGTGCTCGTCCACCACTTCGAGCGTGCCGGGCTTCTCCATGCGCATGAGCCAGGGTGCGAAGGTGAGCACGTGGCCGTGGAGCTTCTTTCGCTTTGGGTTTTGAGTTCTGAGTCCTGAGTCCTTCGGGCCCGGCTTCCTGTCGCTCCGCTCTGCAGGGTCGCTCCAGCCCAGCTCGCTCTCGAGGGCGGGAATCGCGTAGTACGCCAGCACGGGCATGTTGATGAAGTAGAAGTGGTCCCCGTCGCGGATGGGGGTGCTGCGCTGCAGGATCTCCTCGAGCAGAATGTCCTCGGTGAGCGTGCCCGCCCGGAAGGCAAACCCCTGACCCCAGGTGAACAGGCTCAGGCCCACGGCGTGGAGGAGCAGGACCACGCCGCAGACGACGACTTGGGCCTTGGGAACGTCCGGCCTGCTGCGGATGCCCTCTTCCGGTCCGACTGGGGGAGAAACCGGGCCGGGGGCGACCCGGGTGAAGCCGCCAAGGGCGGCCAGCCCGGCGGCCAGGAGCAGGACCGTCCCCACGCTGGGCAGGTAGAGATGGTGGCTGGAAGCAAAAACAGGGATCACCGGCGCGATGGTGCAGGCGATCCAGACCAGCGGCCAGAGCAGCGGCCTCCGGAACCGGTAAGCCGCCCAGATGACCAGCAGGATGGCCACCGTTCCGCCGAAACCGCCGTAGAACGCCAGCCGCCGCGAGGCGAAGTAGGCCTGACCGCCCATGGGAATCACCGGAACGAAGCCGAACAGGCCGATGGAGTAGTAAACGATCTTCTCGACAACGTAGTGCGCGAATCCCGGCTCGCCCGGCGGGTAGATATAGGGTCGGGCAGGCATCTGGAAGCCGCCCAGGTAATGGTGGCGCAGGACAAAGTAGGCGGCCAGCACGCCGAGCATGAGCAGCGGTGCGATCCGCCAGCGGCGCTGGCCGCGGGCGACCAGCAGCCGATCGCCGGCCAGGCAGATCAGCGGAAACAGCACGGCGTTCTCGCGGCAGCCCAGCGCCAGGGCGTAACCGGCGAGAGCCACGACACCCCAGAGAGCGCGCATCTCGGGATGCCCCTTCGTCGGCGAGGGGGCGACGGGGTGGGGGGGGGAGGTGCCGAAGAATCGGTGCGGCCAGTTCGCATAGCGCGCGTAGGCCAGCGTCGCCATGAGCAGAAACGCCGTGGTGATGAGCTCGGTCTGACACGCGATCCAGTAGACGGTGGCCACATGACCGGGGTGGATCGCCAGCAACGCGGCGGCGACCGCCGCCCAGAAACGCTGCCCGAAACAGCGGTACGCCAGTTCGCCCGCCAGCATCGCGCAGAGAAAGTGCCAGCCCAGCGAAAGCAGGTGCATCGGCAGCGGATGCCAGCCCACCAGAGTGTATTCGAGCTTCATGATCGCGAAGGCGACGGGGCGGAAGAATCGCAGGCCGGCTTCCCGGCGGCCCCACAGATCCATCACGTCCCCGACGATCCCGAGGCGCGATGCCTCAACGAGCCCCTGAATCGTCCACGGCGATTCGCGCAGATGGGCGTAATGAGCGTGATCATCGAGGAACAGGCCCGTATCAATCGACCAGATGTGCCCGACGAGAATGAAGAGGAGCACCACCACGGCCGTGGCCATACGGTTCCACGGTGCCGCGGGAAGTGGCTCGCGCCCATCGGTCGGCGGGGGGGCGGGGGCGATACTGGTCTGGGTCACGGGCGGACTCGGTCAGCAGTTTTCGGCTTCACGGTACGAGCGGGCAATGTACGATCCGCGCGGGATGCCGACAAGCGCGACCGCCGCAGCCGGGAGCGCAGGGTGCGGCGATTGTTCCGGGGGCGGGCTGGTAGGTCTCCCGGCGTGCCGGGACCGGGCCGGACGACCTCGGTAGGTCCGGCCTGCCGGGCCGGACCTGCGATGGGGAAGGATCCTCGGTAGGTCCGGCCTGCCGGGCCGGACCTGCGATGGGGAAGGATCTGGATTCCGTCAGGGATCCCGGAGCTCACCGCGAGCGCGGAGACGGATCGGGCTCCTGCGAGAACTCGTACTGGAGGGTTCGGACCGGGATGCCCGGGCGTGGGACCGCCTCATGGATGATGTGCCGGATGGCCGGCCGGCGGTGTGCCGTGCGGGCGTGATAGACGAAGGCCATGCCAGCCAGAACCACCGCGCTCGACACCATGAGCAGGACCAGCCAGGTTCCAGTGCGGCAGCAGCGCGACCGCGCCGCGGGCCGCACTGGCGGCGCGCTGACGGGCCGGGCGGCCGTGATCAGGCTGAGCCCGCAGTTGGCGCAGTATCGCGCACGCGGATCGTTCGCATGACTGCACCGCGAACAGATCAAACCGCTCTGCATGGACACCCCTCGCACAGACGACGGCCTCATCCATTATAGCAGGGCCGCCGTTTGTGGTGCAGGCGTCTCGCCTGCACCGTGCAGCCGGGGCCCGTGACACGATCGGCGGGGTAGGACGGGGTAACCATCAGAACCCGGAGCGTGAGCGACGGGCCTTGCGTCGATCCGTTCGAGGATCAGGCCCACTCGCTGACGCTCGGGGTTCTGACAAAGGCCCCGCCCAAAGTGTCACAGACCGGTGCAGGCGTCTCGCCTGCACCGTGCAGCCGAGGCCCGATGTCCATCGCGACACCACAACGCTGGCCTTACTTTCCTAAATCATGGCCAGACCCGTTGCGAGCGGCCCGCGGCCCGCGTAGCTTGGGTGCATGAGCCTGCTTCCTGTGCTATGCACCATCATTTCCACCGTCGCGGCCGGCGAAACCCCGATCGCTCGGTACGACTTGAGCTACGCCCTCCAGTTCAAAGCCGACAACCCGGCCTCCGTGGCCGATGCCTGGGACCATGCCCATGCTGTGGCCACGCTGCAGGGCATCGTCAACCGCGACGCGCCGCGGCTCTACGTGCGGTTCGTCGAAAACGGCGGGAAAAACATCGACGACTACTGGCTCGCGAAGCTGAGAATGCCGGGCGCGTGGCTGGCCCGGCGGACGATTCAACCGGTGCGGACGTTTCCCGAGTTATTGGAGCGATTCCGCGACCGGATCCAGGGTGTGGTCCTGTACGACCCGGCCGTCCCGGCGACGAGCAACCTGGCATCGACCATCGCGGGTGTCGAGGACCTGATCGCCGTCCGTTTCGATCCGCGGGAGGGGAGTCTGTATTCGCGGATCGTGGCCGGCGGGCCGAAACTGCCCGTGGTGCGCCGGCTCTTCAACGAAGACGGTTCGCCGCTGTTCACGGGGCGCGGCACCGTCCCCGGGACCGACCTTCCCTCCACCGGGAGTGCCAAGTGCGATGCATATCTGTGGCTCAAGGCGCATTACATCGATACGGGCAAGGTGGACGCAGGTTACGCAGGGTTTTATCTGGACAGTTACTGGCTCCAGCGGCCGAGCCAGTCGAGCCCTAACCAGCACACCCTGACGAATCACGATTTCTTCGTCGCCAAACGGGCGTTTTTCTTTGACCTGGGCGTCTGGGAGGACGAGACGCCGGTCGACGATCCCAACCAGCGGGTGGGAACGGATCTGGACACGCTCAAGAAGCTGCTGCTCTCCGCGTACGAGAAGGCCGGACGGGAGCGGATGATCCACATCGGGGGTTTCTGCCCCTGGGCGTTCAAATACACGAACCACGGCCACGCGGGCGGCAAGCATGAGGCCGTGCCGACCGAGTGGCAGTATGGCACGCTGTTCAGCGCGTACAACGCCTTCGTCGATGCGGACGCGATCGGGTTTGCGGCCATGGCCAATGCGTCGTTCTACATGCACATGCCCCTCAAGGAGCGGTATCCGCAGCGCTGGGTGACGCGCGAGCAGCTCATCAAGCGGGGCCTGCTCGACCGGCAGGGCCGGCCGCGGATCGACGGGCGCGAGTTCATCATCTTCTACGTGGGCGACTACGATGCGGCCTCATGGGTCTATCAGTACATGCCGCATGTGTGGGATCATCCCGGGCGGGGGAAACTGCCGCTCATGTGGTGCATCAGCCCGGTGCTCGATCGCCGCGCCGGGCCGATGCTCGACTACCTTCGCCGCACGGCCAGTCCGAACGATTACTTCGCGGCCGCCGACAACGGGGCGGGCTACCTGAATCCGGGCATGCTGCAGGAGCCGCGGCCGATGTCGGGCCTGCCCAGCGGCCTGGATGCGTGGGCGCGGCACTGCGAGCCGTTCTATCGCCGCTGGGATCTGACGATCACGGGCTTTGTCATCGACGGATTCGCCCCGGGATTGAACAAGCCGGGCCTGGACTGCTACGCACGCTTCAGCCCGAACGGCATCGTGCCGCAGAAGGTGCCGATCGCGATGATGCACGGCGAGATGCCGGTGCTGAAGGCGGATCATGATCTGCCTGACAGTGTGGAGGCGGCGTCGAAGACGATCCTGACCCGGACGGCGGCCCGTAAGCTTCCGTTCACCTGGTTCCGGGCGATTCTCAGATCTCCAGTATGGTATGAGGAGGCTTACACGAAGGCGCGGGCGGAGAATCCGAAGATCGAGCTGCTGGATGGGCCGGCGTTTTTCGAGCTGCTGCGCATTTACCTGAAAGCGAACCCTGACGCGGCCGCGGGGAGCGTCGAGTGATGGAGGGTGTGCCGCAGTAGACCCCGAGCGCAAGCAGAGCCCGAGGCGCAAGCGAGGGGTTCGTCATGAAGGCGAGCGCACTGCACGCATGCTCCGAGCGCAAGAGGACGCACCCTTCGTGTTCGATCCGTATCAGGTCAGGTCATCGAGCGCGGGTGCGACCGTGTCGGTCGAACAATCAACGGGCGAACCCCTCGCTGGTGCTTCGGGCTCCATGGCCAACGCACGGAGTGAATCGATGAGAATCACCGAGGTCCAACCCTTCATCCTCCACGTTCCGGTCACGCGGAATGACATCGCCGACAGCATGCACCAGCTCACGCACTGGGGCGCGCCCGGCGTGATCATCCGGACCGACGACGGACGGAGCGGCTGCGGCTACACGGGCACGCACGCCCACCTGCCGACCGACCGGCTCATCGCCGACTGCATCGAACACACCTACGGCCCGCTGCTGATCGGCGAGGATGCCCATGACGTGCTGCAGTTGTGGGACAAGCTGTATCGCTCGCCGCCCGTGCAGTGGGTGGGGCGCTGCGGCATCACGCATCTCGCCCTGAGCGCGGTGGACGTGGCCCTGTGGGACCTGAAGGCCAAATCCGCGGGCGTGCCCCTGTGGAAGCTGCTCGGCGGCGACAAGCCCAGAGGACTGGAGGCCTACAACACCGACGGCGGCTGGCTCAACTGGCCGCTGGACGTGCTCGTGGCCGACTGCAAGCGGCTCGTGCAGGAGGAGGGTTTCGGGGGCGTTAAGATCAAGGTCGGCAGCTCAGAGATGGGGCGCGATCTCGAACGCGTCGAGGCCGTGCGCAGGGCGATCGGACCGAACGTGAAGTTCATGGTCGACGCCAACGGGCGGTTCGATCTGCCGACGGCCATCCGCTTCGGATCGCGACTGGTCGACTACGACGTCGGCTGGTTCGAGGAGCCCATCTGGTACGATGATCTCGACGGACACGCCCGCCTGGCGCGGTCGATCGCCACGCCGATCGCGCTGGGCGAGCAGCTCTACATGATCGAGGATTTCGCGCGGTTCATCGCGGCCGGCGCGGTGCACTACGTGCAGGCCGACGCGGTGCGGCTCGCGGGCATCACACAGTGGTGGCAGGTCGCGGACCTGGCCCTGTGCCACCGGCTCCCGGTCGTGGCCCACATCGGTGACATGATGCAGGTACACCTGCAGCTCTCGCTGGCGCACCGGGCGTGTACGATGCTCGAATACATCCCGTGGCTGCGGCCGTGTTTCGAGGAGCCGGCGAGCGTGAAAGACGGCAAGTTCGTGGTGCCGCAGCAGCCCGGAGCGGGGACCACGCTGCGGAGCGACGCGCTGGAGAGGTTCAACGTCCGATGAGCATCCGGCTGGCCGCATCAATCAACCTCGTGCCCCAGATCCGGAACGGGCCGTTCCTCTTTTCGGGCGACCTGACCGACGGCTGCCGTCGTGCGGCTGCGGCAGGTTTTGACGCGGTGGAAGTGCTCGTGCCCTCGGCCGACGAGCTCGACGCCGAGTTATTGCGGCGGTTGCTGAGCGAGCATCGGCTCGGGCTGAGCGGCTTGGGGACGGGCGTGGGCTTTCTCGCGCATCGGCTGCACCTGGCCAGCCCCGACGCGTCGATTCGCCGGCGGGCGGTCGATTATGCCGCGGCCATCGTCGATCGCGCGGGTGAGTTTGGGGCGTTCGCGATCATCGGGTCGCTCAAGGGGTCGGTCGAGCCGGGAGTCGCCCGCGAGGATGCCTTGAAGTGGCTGCACGAAGGTCTTCATGAGCTGGCGGAACGGGCGGGCCGGCACGGTGTGCCGCTCATCCTCGAACCGCTCAACCGGTATGAGTCAAACTACATCAATCGACTCGAAGAAGGCGTCCAGCTCATCGAATCGATGGGCTCGCCCAACATCAGGCTGCTCGCGGACCTCTTCCACATGAACATCGAGGAGGTGTCTATCGGGGCCGCCCTGCGGGGCGCCGCCCGGCACCTGGGCCATGTCCATTTCGTGGACAGCAACCGCCGTCCGGCGGGCTGCGGGCACATCGATTTCGCGGAGGTGGGGCGGGCGCTGGCGGAAATCGACTATCATGGCTTTCTGGCGGCCGAAGCGCTGCCCTGGCCCGACCCGGACCGGGCTGCCCGGCAGACGGTGGAAACGTTCCGCAGGCAGATCGTCACGCCAGGCATTGTCGCGTCATGACGGAAACCACGAAGACACGAAGACACGAAGGCACGAGGAAGAGTCAACAATCTTGAGGTTCATTTCTTCTTCGTGTCTTCGTGCCTTCGTGGTGTTCTCGGTTTCTGTGATGGCATCGATCGGCGAGCGCGAGGGATTTGGAGAAGAGTCATGAAGATGGCGGTAGGCAGCGACAGCGTGAACAATCTCACGCGGGAGATCACGGCGTATCTGGAATCGAAGGGCATTCAGCTTGTGCGCTGCGGCGCGCTGGCCGAGAAAACGGCCGACTACGTCGATGCCGCCAGCGAAGTGGCCGAAAAGGTCTCGCGCGGCGAGTGCGAGCAGGGCCTGCTCTTCTGCAACACGGGCACGGGCGTGACGATCGTGGCCAACAAGGTGCCCGGCGTGCGGGCGGCGCTGTGCGTGGACAACTACTCGGCCCAGATTGCACGTCTGGCGAACAACGCGAATGTCGTCGTGCTGGGCATGCGGCTGACCGGCGAGCCGGTGGCCAAAGAGATCGTCGACACCTGGCTGAGCACCGCCCCTTCGACCGAACCCCGCCGCGTCAATTTCCACCGGAAAACCGAGGAAATCGACGAAAAATACCGCCGTCCGGGGTAAGCAACGTTCCTTCCGGCCCGCCCCATCGGTACAATGAACTCCTCCGGCTGCACCATGACGGAGGCACTGGGTCGCGGAGATCGACGGTGAGTTGGACAGGCGTTCCAGGTGATGCACCTGCGCCGCTTTCACGTGCGCTGGCGGTGGGCGTCGCTCTGCTCGTGGGCTTTCTCCTGCCCGGGCCGGCCCTCGCCCTCGACGTGCTCGTCAACCAGGCCGGGTTCGAACACAACGCTCCCAAAGTGTTCCACGTTCAGCGCACGACCGACTTCGCCGGCGACGGCACATTCTCGCTGCGCCGGGCCTCCGACAACGCGACGGTCTTCACCGGCCCGCTCATCCGCAAGGGCGGTTTATGGGACCGGTGGTACTGGCAGGGCGATTTCAGCTCCTGGCGGATCGGCGGCGACTTCAACCTCCAGGCCACCGTCGGCACGGAGACGAATACGTCGTTTCCTTTCGCCATCGGCGGCGACCTGCTGCTGAGCAAGACCGGCGCGCTCGCGTTCCGCTACTTCCTCACGCAGCGCTGCGGCACCGCGGTCACCGATCCGTATGACGGCACGTTCTGGCACGGCCTCTGTCACGCCGACGACGGCATCCGCAGCGACACCAAAGTGCACATCGACGCCGCCGGCGGCTGGCACGACGCGGGCGACTACGGCAAGTTCCCCCACGGCTTCGCGGGCAACGGCCTGTTCGATCTGCTCTGGCTCTACGACACGAACCGCACCTACTTCGATGCCCAGGATCTGACCGGCAACGGCATCCCCGACATCCTCGACGAGTGCCTGCATCAGGCCCGCTGGCTGGCGAAAATGGTCGATGCCAACGGTCACTGCCTCCAGCAGACCCGCAAGCACCGCTGCGGCTCAAGTTTCGTCTCCCCGGAAGCGGACGCGAACAACACGATCTGCCAATGCGCGGCGCCGTCGAACTGCGACGGCGATCAGTTCTGTATCAACGAATGCGACGACCGCTGGATCGATCCCGGCGACGAGAACACGCCGCAGGAGACCGTGGTCTGCGCGGGCCTGATCCGGATGCATCGCGTGCTCGCCTCCAGGGGCATGCCGACCGAGAACTTCGCCGCCAAGGCCCTGTCGATCTGGAACCACCGCGTCGCGTGGGCCATCAGCGACGGCGGCCATAACAACCTGGGCAGCGGCGCGCACCACATCTGGGCCGGGCTCGACCTGTTCGACGTCTTCGCGCAGCAGGATTGCTTTGACCGGGCCGTCTCGCGCGTCAGCGAACTGGCTGGGAGCGTGATCGCGAATCCCGGCCTGTTCGACAGCATCATTTATGCAGAGCCCCCCGGTTACGAACTCGGGGTCCTTGCCTGGTTCGCCCGAACGTATCCCAATGCGCCGCACACGCCGCAGGCCCGCACGGCCATCGCCGCGCTGATGGACCGCAACATCAACTACCTTGCGAGCGACCGCATCGGCCTCATCCGCCGCGACGACAACGGGACACTCGAATACTTCCCGACCAACCCCGACAACAACGGCTTTTTCCTGGGGATCAACCGGCTGTATCTGCTCATGACCTGGGGCGCGATCGAAGCACACAAGACGCTCAACAACCCGGCGTATCTGCGTTTCGCGATGGACCAGCTCAACTGGGTGCTGGGGGCGAACTATTTCCGCGTGTGCATGGTGCACGGAGCGGGCACGAGCCACCCGCTCTCGTATCACCACCGCTACACGCCCCCGCCGGGCTGGCCGCGGGGTTCGCAGCCGGGCGTCGTGCCCAACGGCATCGTCCGCACGTACAGCACCGGCCTGCCGCAGTTCGACTTGAGCACCACTTACCCCGCCCGCTATCAGACCAACGAGTGCTGGCTCATCAACAACGCCGCCTACGCGATGGCCCTCGCGAATATGAACGTGTTCCGCGACGACGCACAGATCGTCTCGAACACCATTCCAACGACGATGACCGCCGGCCTGACCTATCCGGTCTCGATCACGGTGAAGAACACGAGCTATCTGACGTGGAGCAATGCCGACAATTACAGGCTCGGGACAGTCGATGACTCCGATCCGCTGGCGGGCGGGCGGCAGTTGATTCCGGCCGGCAGCACCGTCGCACCCGGGCAGAACCACACGTTCGTGTTCAACATGATCGCCCCGTCCACGCCGGGCATCTACACGACCGACTGGCGCATGCTGCAGGAGCTGGTGAACTGGTTCGGCCAGACGCTGGTCAAACAGGTGGAGGTGATCAGCGCCGCGCCGCCCGCGCCGGTGACCTTATTCACGGCCACCGCCCAGACCGCGCAGGTCACGCTGTCGTGGACGAACCCGACGTCGCCGGGCTTCACGGGTACGCTGATCCGGGCGAGCACGAGAGGTTATCCCGGCAATCCGGCCGACGGCGTGCTCGTGGCCGACAGGCCCAACACGCCGGGCTCGAGCGACAGCGTCATTCACGCCAACCTGCCCAAGGGGGTGCGGCAGTATTACGCCGCGTTCGCGTATAACGCGGTTCCTGCCTACGCGACACCCGCCCTGGCGACGGCCATCCCGACCTTCCAGGCCGACTTTGATGACGACGGCGACGTCGATCTCAGTGATTTCGCCCGGCTGCAGCGATGCTTTTCCGGAACCGTGCTGCCCTACGGCCCGGAGTGCGAGGCCGCCGATCTGAATGGGGACTTCGCCGTGGATGGCGGCGACTTCCAGCTCTTCCTCGCCTGCCTGGGCGGCCCGGATCACGCGCCGCTGGCTTCCTGCATGCACTGATGGCAGTCGAGAGCGGCAGCCGCTACCGAGCGGTCAGAACAGCTCTCGGATGGGCTCGACGCCGTCGTCCATGATCGGCATCGGCCGGCCTTCCGGGCCGGGCAGCGTCGTCCGGAGATCGACGCCGAGGCTGTGATAGACGCTCGCCACCACCTCCGCCGGCTGCGTCGGACGATCCTTCGGGTACGCGCCCAGCTCGTCCGAAGAGCCGATCACCTGCCCTCCCTGGACGCCCCCGCCTGCGAACAGCACCGACCAGACCTGCGGCCAGTGATCGCGCCCGCCGGCCGGATTGATTCTGGGCGTCCGTCCGAACTCGCCCATCGCCACCACCATCGTGCCCTGCAGCAGCCCGCGGGCGCTCAGATCCGCCAGCAGCGTCGCGTACGCGTGGTCGAACATCGGCCCGACTTGGTCGTGGTAGCACTCGATCGGGCTGAACGGCGCTGAGCCGTGGATGTCCCAGGTGATCTCGTTGAACACCGTCTCGAACATGTTGACCGTCACGAACCGCACGCCGCGTTCGATCAGGCGCCGCGCCAGCAGGCACCCCTGCCCGAACTTGTTGCGGCCGTAGGCGTCGCGCAATGCTTCGGGTTCCCGGTTGAGATCGAACGCCTCACGCACCTGCTTCGACGACATCCGCGTGAACGCCTGCTGGAAGTGCTCGTCGCGCAGCCGGGCGTCTTCACTGTGCTCGACGTACGAGACGGTCTGCGCCACCGCCGTGCTGAGCTGTTGACGCCGATCGATGCGAACGGCCGGGAGATACGTCGGCGGCAGGTCGGGCGGTTCGAAATCCGGCGCCGACGGATCCGCGTTGAGCACCAGCGGATCATACGCCCGCCCCAGATAGCCCGCGTTTTGCCCGTGCGGCATGTTCCCGCCCGTGTTGCGGATCGGCCCCGGAATGAGCACGTGCGGAGGCACATCGGAGGTGGCGCCCTTCAGGTAGGAATAGACGCACCCCGCGTGCGGATGCTCGCCGCCGCTCTGGAAGAGCCGGCCGGTCTGCATCATCTGGTGCCCGGTGTCGTGGACGCCGGCCGCCGTGTGGTTCATCGAACGGACGATGGCGAATTTGTCGGCCTGTCGGGCGGTGCGCGGAAGGATCTCGCTGATCCGGATGCCCGCGACGTTCGTCTTGATCGCCCGGTAAGGCCCGCGGATCTCGGCCGGGGCGTCCGGTTTGGGATCGAACGTGTCGATGTGACTCGGCCCGCCGACCAGAAAGAGAAAGATGCAGTTCCGCTCGTTCGTGTCATTGCGGACCGCCCCCCGCGCCTGCAGGGCGAAAAACTCGGGCATCGACAGGCCCAGAAACGCGAGCGAGCCGGCGTGCAGAAAATCCCGCCGCGACATCCCGTCACAGAAGTGGACCGGTTTCTCGGCATCGACACGAATCATGGTCCGTCTCCGCGAGAATTCGATGTGGTTCAATGCATACGCTGCTCATCCGCGGGGAGAGTATACCCGCTGACGTGACGGATTGTGCAAGCCACGCGACCGCCGGCGCCGCTCCGACTCCGATCTTCGTATCACGCGCCGTGACCGGTAGGTCCCGCCTGCCGGGCGGGACCTGGAGCACGCAGGGTGCTCGCATCCGGTCGCTGGTGTGGTGCAGTCCTCCCGGCTGCACGGTGCAGGCGAGACGCCTGCACCACAACCCGGTCCCCCTGGC
>CAZQEN010000124.1:16335-19348 GCA_964591605.1 uncultured Planctomycetales bacterium | reverse complement strand
CGTAGCAGTTATCAGTTTCGCACTCATCCACACACGTGCCGTCCTGGCAGCACTGATTCTCTTCGCATGAGGACTCGCAGTTGCCCGACCCGTCGCAGATCTCGCACTTCTTGCTGTCGCACTTGTACCTGCACTCGCCGTCCTCGCAGCCTTGCTCGTAGCAGTTATCAGTTTCGCACTCATCCACACACGTGCCGTCCTGGCAGCACTGGTTCTCCTCGCATGAGGACTCGCAATTGCCCGATCCGTCGCAGATCTCGCACTTCTTGCTGTCGCACTTGTACTTGCACTGGCCGTCCTCGCAGCCTTCCTCGTAACAGTTATCAGTTTCGCACTCATCCACGCACGTGCCGTCCTGGCAGCACTGGTTTTCGCCACAGAGCGACTGGCAGTTGCCCGAGCCGTCGCAATACTCGCACTTCTGGCTGTCGCACTTGAACTTGCACTGGCCGTCGGGGCAGCCGGACTCGTAGCACTGGTCGGTGTCGCATTCGGCAACGCAACTCCCGTCCTGGCAGCAGAGATTCGGATCCCCGCCGCAGACCTGGCAGTTGCCGTTTCCGTCGCAGGACTCGCACTTGTCCTCCTTGCACTTGAACGTGCAGCCCGGATCCGGACAGCCGGCCTCGTAGCACTGGCTGGTGTCGCACTCATTCACGCATGCACCGTTTGAACAGCACTGGCCAGCGGGGCAGGTTGACGTACACTCTCTGTCCACGCAACATTCCCCGATCGGGCAACTGGTCACGCACACGCCATCGTCGCAGCACTTGCCGGGGGGACACTCCGTCACGCACGTCCCGTTGTCGCAGCACTTGCCGGCGGGACACTCGTCGATGCAGTTTCCGTTGTCGCAGCACTTGCCGTTTTCGCAGCAGGTCGCGTGGCAGCAGAATTCATAGGACTGGCAACAGGTGTACACGCCGTTGTAGGAGCAGCAGTGTTCGCCTGTGTCGGCGGGCCGGCAGCACTTTCCGCCTTGTGCCTGTTCGCCACATTTTTGTTTAGGTTCCGGGCACCACTCCGTGCCAAGGGCGTGTCTGGCCGGACAGAAAGCGAGTGCGAGCATCGCGGCGAGAAGGAAACGCGCGACGGCCGCCCAGGGTCGTGGATCGTGAGTCGGGCATCCTGCATTGAAGAAGGCCATCGGGACCCTGGCTCGTCTCGTGCGGCTCATGGTTGTCCTCGTATTTTGTTCGAATCAGCGGTCCATGTGTTCGATCAGTCGTGGCGCCTCCCATGCGGCCCGGCCGTCGCCCGCCACGACGGGCAGCTAAGCGGCCCGCCGCCGAGGACGGCGGCCGCTAGAAATCAGGGTTCCGGCGTTGCCTCCTCGGCGGTCAGGTTCAGGCGTCGGCGGGCATCGTCCGCCGAGGGGCTGGCGGGAAAGCGCTTGATCAGTTCGCGAGCCGCTGCCACGGCCATCGAACGATCCATGCGGGCATGAATCAGCGTGGCCACGTGCTCCAGGTAGACGCGCTGCATGAGAAGCCGCAGGCGCTCCCGCTCTTTCTCTGGGATCTGGTCGAAGAACAGCTTGATCTGTTGGTACTTCTGCAGGGCCTTGTCGTAGTTGCCCTGCATGTCGGCCGCTTCGGCGATGCAGCGATGCATGACCAGGACCCAGGGTCCATATTCATAGAGGTCCGACGGGCGGTGATAGTGTGTGGTCAGGAACTCTTCGGCGAGAGCCTGGGCCCGCTGGGGCTGATTGTCGAGGAGCTCGATTTCGACCCACAGGCCGCGGGCGTGGGCGGCAATCTTCGGGTCGGAGTCGGGCATGGCGAGGACGCGCCGGCACTGCTCGCGGGCCGCCTCCACCTTGGCGGCGTCTTTTGCGCCGTCGGCGATGGCCTCCTCGCAGAGCTGCACGGCCCGGTGGAGCATCTCGTAGGGCACGCGGATCTTCGCCCGCCTGGTCAGCGGGGCATCGGGGGCGACGGGGGTGAGGCGGTCGGCCAACCGTTGATAGACCGCCTGGGCCTCCTCGATCCGGCCGCGGATGTGCAGGGCCTCGGCTTTGACCTCCATCGCGGCGACGGCGGCGGCGGTGTCGGCGTAGTCGCGCTCGATGCGCTCGATCAGGCCCAGCACCTCGGGGCGCTGGTCCTTGATCCGCAGCTTCGCCCGGGCGTCGGCGAGGATGTCGCGGGCCTGGCTTTCGCGGGTCCTCACGACCTCCATCTGCTCGGGCGTCTTACCCAGGATGCGGCCTTTGACGTCCAGGGCGGGCAGGAGCAGATCGGACTCGGGGTGGCCCATGCTCAGATGCCCGATGGCGGTCAGCGCGTCCTGCGGGCGGCCGGCTTTTTCGCAGAAGCGGGCCTTTTCGTAGAGGGCCTCCTGTGTGACGGGCGGCGCGAGCCCCATCGCGGCGGCGGCGTCGAAGCGCTGCAGGGCCTTGTCGGTCTGGCCGGCCCAGAACCAGTTGATGGCGGCGCGGACGGCGGCCTTCTGGCCCTTGATGTGTGTGGGGTGCTCAGCGGCGATCTGCTCGAAGAGGGCGGCGGCGGCCGCGTAGTCCTGCGCTTCCACGAGGGCCTTGGCCTGGTCGAACTGGGGCTGGATGGCGGCGGCCTCCTCGGAAGGGCTCGGGGCGGGCGTCTCCTGCGCGCGGGCAGGGGCTGCGAGAATCGTGAGCAGCGTCAGGGTGCTGAATCCGAACGGCCGGGATTTGACCATGACCGATCTCCAGGCGAATCAGGCGCCACAGTACGCGCAGGGCGCGGACGGACGCGGCGTCTGCACGCGAACCCCTCGCTCGCGCTGCGGGCTCCATTGGGCGAGCCCCTTGCTCGCGCTGCGGGCTCCATTGCCCGGCGATGACCATGCGCTCACGGCGGGCGCGGAGACGGTTCGCGGGCAGGCAACGGCGCTCCCTGCACGGACGTACCCCAATTGTCGTTCCCAGCGCGATTGGAGGGGCGAACACCCCTCGTGCCCCTGGATTCGAGGCTAGAGGCTAGAGGCTAGAGGCTAGAGGCTAGAGGCTAGAGGCTAGAGGCTAGAGGCT
>CAZQEN010000124.1:0-16235 GCA_964591605.1 uncultured Planctomycetales bacterium | reverse complement strand
AGGCTAGAGGCTAGAGGCTAGAGGCTAGAGGCTAGAGGCTAGAGGCTAGAGGCTAATGCCCAAGCCACAGAACCCCGGCCCTCGGAGGGAAAGATAGCACGGGTTATGGGGCATGTCAACCGAAATCAGCGAAATTCGAAAAAAACTTTTCGTGAATGGTCAGCACCATTGACAGGAGTTCTGACCGCCGGGGCGGGGAAGCTCATGGGCGGTTGTCGGATGAGGGCAGGCCCGGTCGGGCAGGCCTGCCGGTGCCAGAAATATGTCAGTCCGTGCCGCGGGCGAAACGCGCGACGCTGGTCAGGATGGCGTGCGATGGACGATCAGAGAGGGTCGGGAGGCAGCACACCCGCGCTCAGCGGATCACCGGTTGCGGCGCTGCGGTGTTTGGGGCCGGCACCACCGGCTGCACCCAAGCGACCTCGACGTCGCCCTCCTTGAAGGGGTTCGGGTGTCTGGCCGTCGAAATGACCTTGGCCCGTACGTAGATCTCCTTGCCGGTCAACTTGTACCTGGCCTGAGGCCCGGAGACCTCCGCGAGCACCTGGCCGATGCTCTCGTCGTACTTGTTGACCAGGAAACCCTTGGGGTCCTTGTAGCGGTCGGCCGGTTTGGGGTTGTAGCCCTCGAGCGTGCCGATGAACTGCGTGGTGTACGACACATCCGGCCGGGCATCGATCTCGATGGACAGGACGTTGTTCTCGAAACGGATGTCCTTGAGCATCACGCCTGTGCTGGCGTAGAAATCGCCCCGCTGCATGGCCCGCACGAGCTCGTCGGCGTCGAGTTTTCCCGCCCGGACCACCACCCAGCCGCGGCCGGGGTTCGTATTGCCCACGCCCCACTTCGTGTAGCAATGGGCGTCATCGGTGGCCACGCCGTACATCACCGGCAGCTTCAGCTCCGCCAGGCGCTGCGTCAGCATGATGTCCCACATGCGCTCGCACGAGGGGCGGTTGTCGTCGCCGTCGTTGTTCACGCCCGAGTGGCCGTTGTACACCTCGAAGAACCGGTCCGATTTGAGCGGGGCCAGGTCCTCGGCCGTCGTCGACCACTGGAAATTCGGATGATTCACGTGGGCCAGCATCGGCTTCTTGTGCCGGGCCGACTGCTCCGTCACGGCCTTGACGTTGTTCTCGATCGCTTCGGCCATCGTCGAGCCTGTCTGCGGCTCGATCACCTCGACCAGGTTCACGCCGTTCACGTGCACCGGGCGTTTTTCAAAACTGGCGCTGATCTCCTCGCCCTGCAGGAGCAGGAAATTCGGATCGCGGAACATCTCCCGGAACTCGGCGAGCGTCTTGAGCCGGTACTCGACGTCCTTTCCCTCGCCGCGTTTGGAGATCCATTCGGATCCGAATGTGTCCTCATACGTTTCGGCCGCCTTCTGACGGGCGGCGTTGCTGGGCTTGTACCACTTTTCACCTTCCGCCAGCTTGTTGTGATCGCTCAGCATGAGGAACTGATAGCCGTGGTCCTTGTACCACTTGACCACCGTCTCGGGCGGGCTGTCTCCGTCGCTCCACCAGGTATGCGTGTGCGTGTTGCCCTTGTACCAGAAGAGCCCCGCCCCCGCCGGTACAGGCTCCGGGCTCGCCTTGCTCACGGCCGGTCCCGCCGCCTGAGCCAGCCCGATCTGAATGGACAAAACCCATCCGCATAAAATGAGTCGATTTCGCATCATGGTCCCTAAGCTAACCGACCCGCTCCCGCGGTCAAGCGCGGCCCCGCGGCACGTGAAATCGCTGAAAACGCGTCGTGACCCGTGACTTTGACCCGCTGCGGCTCCAGATCGGTTAACATAGAGGGCCAGGACGGCCGTGATGCCCATGACTGCACACCTTTTCACTCGCCGCGCCCTGCTGGGCGGCCTGGTCTTCGCAGCCTACGGCCTGTGGCAGGCGGCCGTGCGCCTGCCGGCCGGCCTGGGCATCGGCACGTACACGGTATCGTCGTTCTGGGCGGTCGCCCTGTTCGCGGCGGCCGGCCTGCTCCTGTCACTGGCACTCGCGGGGCTCGCCCTGGCGGCCACCCGGCCCATCCCGCTCACCTGGCGGGCTTCGGTTTCAGCCCTGATCGAAGCCGTCTGCTGGCTGCCGATCATCCTCTGGCTCGTCCTCAACGAGGTCGTTTACTCGACGACCGCCGAGGTCCTCGGCTATGACGCGATCCTGCTGACCTGGCACAACACGGCTGCCACCTTCCAGAATGCCTGGCAAATGGGCGGGCCATACCTGATCGGGGTCCTCGTCGCGACCACGGGGATCGCTGCCTTGCTCTGGTGGCTGTCCCGCCGATCTTTTCGATCGCTCTGGCCGATTCGAAGCGCCGGGCCGCCGCTCCCCACATGCGATGGTCTGGGTGGAAGACCCAACCCGCTGCGAGTGGCCGCGTCCCTGACCGGAGGCCTGGTCCTGCTGGCCACGCTGCTGACGTGGCAGGTCAGCACCGGCCCCGGGACGGCCCTGGCCGCGGTGCTGCGTTCCTCCCCGCCGCTCAAGGCGTTGAATCTGCCGCGCACGCTGCTGGGCGACGAGCTGCGGCTCGCCGGGGCGGCGGCCACCGGGCCGCCCATCATCTCCGACCAGGCCTACGCCGCCTCGATGGGGCCGCTCCCCGACAGCGCGCCGAACGTCGTGCTGATCGTGCTCGAATCCGTCTCCGCCAGGTCCCTGCACTGCTACGGCTACCCGCGCGAAGACGTCTCACCCCACATGGACGCCCTGGCCGCCGGCGGCGTGCTTTTCGAGCACTGCTGGAGCACCGCCTCTTTCTCGAGCTACGGACTGGTTTCGGTCATGACCTCGCTGCACCTGCTCCGCGACGAGGTCAACGATCATTTCACCGACCGCAGTTTCCCGCACATGAGCATCCCGCGGGCCTTCAAGCTCGCGGGCTATGAAACCGCCATGTTCAGCAGCGGCAACGAATCGTTCGACCACATCAACGAGTTCTGCCGGCCTGCGGATTTCGACCGCTATTACACGCACGACACGTCGGGCATCCAGCACCCTGACTGCATGCGCATGGACGACAAATATGCGTTCGGCGAGTTCGAAAAGTGGATGCACGCGCGCACCGCCCGCGGTGGGCCGCCGCAGCTCAATGCCCGGAACTCAGAACTTAGAACTCAGAACCCGGAGCCAAGACCCTTCTACGCCAGCTTCTATCTTCAAGCGACCCACTTCGACTACGCCGTCCCCGAGCCCTGGGCCAGCCACTACCAGCCCACCCCGCCCCTCCTCGGCAACGGCAACGGCATCATCCGCATTCCGCCGGACGTCCTGCCGCTGCTGCGCAACCAGTATGACAACGCCATGCGGTACTCGGATTACTGGGTCGGCCGGATCGTCGAGAGCCTCAAGGCCGCCGGCGCATTCGACAACAGCGTGATCGCCATCATCGGCGATCATGGCGAGGCCTTCATGGAGCACGGGCTGGCCCGCCACGGCGTGCACCTGTGGGAGGAGATGATCCACGTGCCGCTCATCGTCCATGTGGGCCCGAAACTGCGGGAGCGCCTCGGCCGCCGTCTGCCGTCGCGGGTGCCGGATACGGTCTCCGGTCTCGACCTGGCGCCGACGCTGGCCGCCCTCGCCGGGCTCGCACCGCACCCGAGCTGGCAGGGTCTCGACGTGCTCGCCCCCGGTTACACCAGCGAGCATCGCCCGGTCTACTCTGTCCTGCAGCTCACCCGCTGGCAGGAGGCGGTCACGGTCGACCAGCTCAAGTACATCTACGATCTCTCGGACGTCGAGCGCTACCTGTTCGATCTGGCCGACGACCCGGGCGAGAAGCGAAACCTCGCCGCCGAACGACCCGAGCAGGCCGCCGCGATGCACCACCTGCTGCGCCTCTGGCACACGCATCAGCTCTCGTATTATTCGCGCTCCCGTCGCCCGTTTACGCACT
This sequence comes from uncultured Planctomycetales bacterium, assembly GCA_964591605.1. Taxonomy (GTDB): domain Bacteria; phylum Planctomycetota; class Phycisphaerae; order UBA1845; family PWPN01; genus CAYLLT01. The sequence continues at coordinate 12,323 of CAZQEN010000124.1, read as the reverse complement.
ACATCGGAATACCCGACATTCCGGAAACGGCGCTTGAAGCGGTACGGCGGAGCGGGACCTCTGAGCCAGCTCATGTCGCGGGTCTTGAATAGCGCCGGTTCGCAAACGATGGTTCCGTCGAATGAGTGATCCACACGCCTGTTGCCCGCGTGTTTTTACGTGGCCGCCCCAGGCACGTATTCCCACCGATCTACCGGCGCGGCACGTCAGGTCCGTCCACGGGGCTGTGCAACCAAGCCCCTGCGCGCGCTGCGCACCCTATGGCTTGCGCAGTTCGATCGGATGGAGGCCGAGGCGTTCGCGCAGCGCCTCATCCGCGGCCAGGAGCTTCTCGAAGACCTCTTCGGAGACGATGTGCAGACGGCCACTGGCGAAGATGACGCCCCGGCCGTCACGGAGTACGGGGAATTCGATCACCTTGTGCACCGGCGCCGCGTCGTGGACGAGGATGAGTTTTTCATCCAGATTGAGCCGCGGGATCGGGCGATAGGCGACGGCCTGCGTGTCGGGGAGGTTCAGCTCGTCGAGCGATTCGGGCAGCCGCTGCAGATGATCGCGGGCATAGTTACGCAGAGCGATCGCAAATCCCGTCAGCCGCTGCTGAGCGGCGTCGCTCGTCGGGCGATGCTTCGCCTGGCGCACGCGCAGCAGGAGGTACTCCGCAATGAAAAACAAGGCGGCAAGCAGGAGCACCCAGACGACAACCGGCACTCTCGTCATCGCGGAGCGTTGATACCGCCCTCACCTTCTCACTTCCCCGCTTTCACGCTGTCCTTGATCCGTTTGACATGCCCGCGGCCCAGCCCCTTCACCTCGCAGCCCAGTTCGAAGTAGCGGCGGATCCGGGCGTCGTCGAGGATGCCAAAGCAGTCGACGACGGCGCAGGGCTGACCGGTCATCTTCACGACATCATCCGGTGCAAGCTTGAGATAAGGCTCGTGCTTGACGGCCAGGATCACCGCATCGGCCTCGTGCAGCGCCTTGCCCAGATCCGGCTCGATGCGCAGATCGTTCAGGTGTTCCTGGTTCCGGAAGAACCGGGACCAGCTCTGTCCCGGCGCGGGATAGCTCTCCTGCTGCTCGAATTCCCACCAGTGCTGCACGTACGGATCGTGCACCGCCATTTCGGCGCCCATCTCCGCCAGCTTGCGGACGACCAGCTCGCTGCCGCTGTAGCGCGTGTCGCCGACGTCCTCTCGGTAAGCCGCCCCGAGCACGACGCACCTGCTGGCCGCGACGTATTTGCCCATGTTGCGCAGGGCGTCGCGCACCAGCTCGGCCACGTGCAGGGCCCGCGTGTCGTTGATATTCAGCGCGTTCTCGGTCATCCGGAAGATGTTGTCCTCGAAGCCCATGAGATGCTTGTACGCCCACATGCCCAGGCCGCCGTCCTTGGGCAGGCAGTATCCGCCGATACCCGGGCCGGGGAAGATGATGTTGTTGTGCGTCGGCCGCACCTTGATCGCGTTCACGACTTTGATCAGGTCCACGCCGTTGCGCTCGGCGAAGAGGCTCCACTCGTGCAGGAACGCCAGCATCGTCGCCCGGAAGCTGTTCTCGACGATCTTGGTCGTCTCGCTCTCGAGCGGGCGGTCCATCACGGTGAGTGGGTACTTCTCAACATTGAGCACTTCTGAAAGGAACTTCACGACGCGCTCGCGGCTCTCGTCATTCACGCCGCTGCAGACGCGCCAGAAATCGCGGATGCTGCCCACGTAGTTGCGCCCGGGCATGACCCGCTCGAAGCTGTGGGCCAGCAGCGGCTCGCTGTGTATTCCGCGTCGCTCGAAGGCCCGCTTGAGGATCGGATACGCGACATACTCGGTCGTGCCCGGGGCCACCGTCGTCTCAATGAGCACCAGGCACTGCGGCGGAATCATCTCACCGATGGTCGCCAGGCTCTTTTCGAGGGCGGCCATGTCGGCCGAGCCGGTCCGCAGGTTGCCCAGATCCTTCTTGACGTAATCGCACTGCACGTCCACGACGACCACGTCGGCGAGCTTCATCACCTCGGGCGTATACGTCGCGCAGAGCGTCTTGTGTTCCTTGACGCAGCGGGCAATCAGCGGATCGACCTCCGGGTCCTCGGCCTTGACCGGCGAGAGCCCGCGGTTGAGCAGTTCGATCTTCCAGTAGCTGCGCGGGCTTGGCCGCTGCATGCCGATCACGAACTTGTTGTGTTTGCCCGTCTTTTTGTCCTTCGAGTCGGCCACCACCGCAGCCATCACCGCCCCGACGAAGCCGACCCCAACCACGACCACAATCTCTCGCCCCGCTGCCCGCTGCTCGTCGGTGAGCGTCTTGAGCCGCGCGAACTCCGCCGGATACTGCTCCGGCGCCGGCAACGGAAACTTTTCGCCCTCGGGGCTGATGCTGAATGGCTGGGACATGGTGTAAATCTCCTGCGCCACCGAACCTATGGAAGCTAAATCCTGCCGGCTCCGCGGTAATTCTCGATCTCGATCAACCGTTCGAGCAGTCTTTCCGCCGCCAGGTGAGCGTAACGATTGTCCCGCAACACCCGGAACGGATCAGACAGCGTGAAAACCGGCAACGAACTTGGCTTGTTGAGGCGACGAATGACCGCTTCGAGTGAATCCTCACCCTCCAGATTGCGATTTCCCGTGAGCAGGACGAGATCATTATCTTGACAGGAAACCCAGAGCTCCAGGTCCGAGACCTGCCTGGACAACTTCAAATCGGCGAGACCATGGACGCTGACGCGGAGTTCCTGCCACACATCCATCCAGAGCTCCGATTGGAGGATGTTCAGGAGCACCACGAACTGCCCTTCAATGTTTACATCCGCCAGGAGTCCCGGCACTCTGAGCCTCCCTGTCTGCTCGCCGCTGCCTGATCATCTCCTGAACGCGCCGATGTGTCTCCTCCAGGCGCGCCCGGAGCTCCGGCGGGTTGCCCGCCGCGTCGCGGGCCAGGATGCGCTGGTAGACGGCCGTCACCTCGTCCTTGTGCTCCTCGATGTACCGGCGGGCAGCGCGGACCTGTTCATGGTTGATCTGGAAGAGAAAGGCCAGACTGTAGTCCGTCCAGTCGGGGTAGTCCATGATGTCGTACACGGTGATCCGCGTGCCGGCGATCTTCGGACAGCCGCCCTGATTGACGATCATCGCGTCCATACCGAGGCTCCTCGGTACCATTATATCACGCCCGTCAGTCGTCATGGTGAATGATGGCCTCGGCAGCCCTGGGGGCCGGGCGTGTCTCGGAATCGATGCCCAGCATCTCCATCGCGTTGCGCTCCACGATCTGGCGGAGCTGCTCGCGCGGAATATTCGGGAGGTTCGTGCCGTGGGCAAACTGGTTGATGCTGTAGAGCGTCTCGATGCAGCTCGCCGGCAATGCAAACGGGAAGTTGCTCCCGAACAGGAGCGCATCCATCACGCCCGTCTGGTAGGCGGACACCAGCGCGGCGTACGCCTGCCACGGATGCTGCAGCAGGCCGCTGATTTCGGCGAACACGTTGGAGTGTTTGGCGAGCAGCACGAGCGTCTCATCGATCCACGGGTAGCCGAGCTGTGTCACGACGATCTTGAGCTCGGGGAACTCGCGGGCAACCTCGTCGAGCAGGTACGGCCGGGCGAACTCGAGCTTGCTGGACGGCGCCGTCTGCACGTCCTGATGGAAAATGATGGGCACCCGCAGCCGGGCGGCCTCGGCATAGACGCGCATGGCCGAGGTCGAGCTGGGGTGAAAATCCTGTGCCGCCGGCCAGACCGTCACACCCTTCATGCCGAGTTGCTCGCAGGCCCGGTGCAGCTCGCTGATCGCCTCCCGCGGACGGGAAGGATCCAGGGCCGCAAAACCGATCAACCGGTCGGAGTGCTTGCGGACATAGGCGCCGACGAAATCGTTGGGCACGTCGGCCTTCAGGTAGTGGCTCTTGATGGCCAGCACGAAGGTCTTGTCGACGGGTTTCGAGGCCGACAGGTGCTCGGAAGTGCCCGCACGGGGCGGGTTTGCATGCCGCCCGCGGCACCGGCCCTCCCACAGGCCCGATCCTTTTCCTAACTGCTCGGCCGATTCCCAGACGTGTGTGTGGCAGTCAACGATCATCATCCAATGGCCGATAAGGCGCGCCCGAACCGGGCCGGCTCCGCCGACCTCCTGGACGGGCAATGCAATCGCGGTTATAGCTCCCCCCCACGGGCGCCGTCAACGCATCAGCCCAAGCACATCCGGGATTCTCGCGGATCCCGCGAAGGATTCTCCATCTCGCAGAGGATTTTGCGCTGGTACCCGGCGGTCGGCGGCTATAATGCTGGCAATCGCGGCCGGTACTCCTCAGATCAAGTGCAGGCAGTTGAAGTGGGCATGACGCGGAGCGTTATTCATTTCGGGCTCATTCTGGGGGTGCTGGGCGGCATCGCCACGGCTCAGGACTGGAGGACCGATATCGGCTATCCCGCTCTCCAGGCCAGGCTCGGAGCCGGCACTCCCTCCGGCGCCGACATCTCCGTCACGCAGGTCGAAGGCCTGTTCCAGGGCGGCTACCACGCCGATCCGGCAACGCCTGAATTCGCCGGCAAGACCTTCGTCTTCGAGTGCACGATCTGCAACAACAGCATCTCCTCCTCGCACGCCACGACGGTGGGTACCTACCTGTACGGCAACGTCAGCAGCATTGCGCCGGGCATCACCCTGATCGGCGCCGACGAGGTCAGCAACTGGGTCAACACCGCGATCGAGAACGGAACGGCTCCTCCCGCCGCCGAGACCCGCCCCATCGAGAACCATGCCTGGATCGGCTCGACCGGTGACCCGGCCGGCGACAACGACATCAATCGTCGTTTCGATCTCATGATGCACCGCGACGCCGTCGTGGCCAGCGTGGGCGTCAACAACGGCGCGGGCAGCGCGGTCCCCGCCCTCATGAGCTCGGCGTACAACGCCATCTCGGTGGGACGCAGCTCTGGCGGCTCCAGCTACGGCCCGGTGGTCGCCAATCTGGACGGAGCGGGGCGCGTGGAACCCGACATTGTGGTCCCCGTCACCGCGACGAGCTGGGCGACCGGAGTCATCAGCGGCGCCGCCGCCCTGCTCCTGCAGACTGCTGACGATCTGAACATCCTGAATTCCCTGTCGCCCACCCAGAGAAGGCTCGGCAAGTCGATCCTGGTCAGGGCTTTGATCATGGCCGGCTCGACGCGCGAGGAGTTCACCTGCGCGGGCGGCTGGCGCAAGGGCTTTGCCACGCCCAGCACCAACGGTTCGGTGCCCCTCGACTATCGCTTCGGCGCGGGAGAGCTCAACATCGACAACAGCCACCGGATCCTCACCGCCAACCCGCAGCAGACACCGAGCGGCTCGGCCGTGCGGACTTCCACCGGCTGGAACTACACGAGCATCAACAGCGGTGCGACTCATCAGTATTTCTTCGACGTGCCCGCCGGCAGCGTGCCGCGCGAATTCAGCGTGCTCGTCGTCTGGAACCGGCACGTGTCCCAGGCTGGCAGCACCCTCACGCCCACGCTGGCCAATATCGACCTGCGATTGTTCAATGCCTCCGGTTTCGTCAAGGGCAGCCAGGTGGATCAGAGCATTTCGACGATCGATAACGTCGAGTTCATCGTGAAAAAGCCCATTCCGCCGGGGCGATATGTGTTCGAGATCACCTCCAATGCGGCATGGGAATACGCGGCCGCGTGGGACCTGCGATCGGCCCTGCCTCCCGACCTCGACTTCGACGGTGACGTCGACGGCAACGACGTCACGCTGCTGAAGGCATGTACGACACGGTCGAACGTTCCCCAGTCGAACCCCAACTGCGCGGCGGCGGATTTCGACGGCGACCTGGACGTGGATCCCAACGACTTCGCCCGGCTTCAGCGCTGCTACAGCGGGAGCTGCGTGATGGCCAGTCGGAGCTGCTTCCCCTGATACCCCGGACAACCGCTGCCGGATATTGCGAACTCACCGAGCAACCGGGACCTCGTCCCGCCGATACTCGCGAGTCGATCACTTCTGAGTAGAAACACAGAATCACTGACACTCTCGAACAGGGTGGCATGGGTCCCGGCGCGCCGGGATACTCGCTGCCCGTGTTTCATCCGCACGGGCAATGAGTACATTGCCCATGCCACCCCCGGTAAAGCGTTCTGCGCTCCTGCTTATCTGGTCAGAGAATGCCATATTGACGGAAGGCCTCGGTGCTGGACATCCCACCCTCGATGGCCTTGCGCACCGTCTTTTCCCCGCGGGCTTTCTCGAGGGCCCGCTCGATCACCTCGACCTCGTGTTGCCGCGGCACGATGACCACGCCGTCGAGGTCGCCGAACACCAGGTCGCCAGGCTCGATCCACGTGCCCTCGATTTCGATCGGGCAACGGTAATCGGCGACGGCCATGCGCACCGAGGAGTCCTGGGCGAACCGCCCCCGCGAAAACACCGGCCAGTTCTGCTCGAGCACGCGCGGCGTGTCGCGGTGATAGCCGTTGACGACCGCGCCGACCGCGCCGCGCATCCGGGCCGTGGCGGTGAGGATCTCGCCCCAGTAGGCGCAGCGCATCGCCCCGCCGGTGTTGATATAGACCTCGCCGGGCTGCAATTGATCGAGCGATTCGGTCATCAGGCCGAACGGCTTCTTCTGCGGCCCGTGCACATCGATCACCAGCACCGGCATCGCCCGCCCCACCACTTTCATCTCCTCGCGCATCGGCTGAACCTGAGGCGGGAGGAACTGATGGTATCGGCCGAGCGCATCGAGAATGTCGCCCATCACCGGCGTGTAGAGTTCGCTCTGCACGAGCTCGAACAGTTCCTGATCGTTCTTCCATTCGGGCATGATTTCAGATCTCGACTTTCGAATCTCAAATCTCAGATCCAGACCCTGCAGCCACATCACAGCCCCGCGCTGTGCCCTCCGTGCCTGTCGCCAGGCACGGGGGGGTTTCAAACCTCGTCAGCCGCCCGGAGTCATCAGGGCAGTGGCCGCCAGCAGAAACGCGCCGGTGCCCCATGTGTAGGTACCGGTCGTCTTGCGCGCATAGTTCTCAAACGGACCGGGACCGGTTCCGCCCGATGTGCCGAAGACCCAGCCCCACGCGTCAACGCGATCGGTCAGGCCGCGCCAGGCGCGCTGGATGAGTGGGCGGTCATTGCCCTCCAGCAGACCGCCGCGATGCCCCTGTACGAAGCTCGCGAGGAACATCGCGCTCGCGGAGGTCTCCAGGTAGGATTCAGGACGATCGAGCACCGTGTGCCAGAGGCCAGACCCGGCGTCCTGCGTCTTTCGAAGTCCGTCCATGAGGTGCGAGAAACGCTCACGCAGACCCTTCGTCTCCGGCGTCGATCCCAGCACGGGAAGCGTCTCGGCGAACGTCATCGCCACCCAGCCGTTGCCCCGCGCCCAGAACTCCGGGGAGTGCGTGCCCTTCGCATGGTCATACATGTGGTAGAACAAGCCCGTGACGGGGTCCTGCAGGTGCCGGGTGTACACGCGGAGCTGCAGCAGGATGTCGCTGGCGTATTCGGGGCGCTTTTCGAGCTGGTACAAGGCCGCCAGCAGCGGGCCGTGCATGTACAACGTATCGACCCAGAGCTGCTGATTGCCGCGCCAGTGGCCCAGTCCGCCTTCCTTCGTGCGCGTGGCCTCGGTGAGCATGAATCGGGCGATCTCGCGGGCCATGTCGAGATAGCGAGCCTCCTTGGTGTGCTCGTAAAGGAGCATCAGGGCGTGGCCCGGCCCCCACTGGCCGCAGTAACCCTGCATCCTCCGCGTCGGGTCGCCCTCGAGCAGGTTGCCGATGCCGTGTCTGTGCCACCGATCGGCCCAGGACCGGACAAACTCGACATAACGCGGCTCGTGCAGCGCGACGCCCGCCTTCATCATGCCCGCCATGAGCACGCCTTCGCCCCAGTCGAACGGCGGAGGCTGCTGGAAGTCCCTCAGCGCCCGCTCCGCCACCAGCCGCGCGAGCGCTGCCGGAGAATCACCCGGCCCGACGGCGGGCAGGGACGCACAACCGAGCATGAGCAGCAGAAAGCACGGAGCTGCCGATCGCAGGATTCCACGCATGGCCGCATCTTCAGCGCGGCGAATCATGCTGTCAATGCAGGCGTTTGTGGCCCGGGCGAGCCTGTTGTATCATCTCGCCGCCGCATCGGCGCGGCCACGCGCAGATGCCCCAGCGGAGCACGACTCCATGACCGGCGACCCCCGATCGATTCCCCCGCAGATCTTCCGAAAGACCAACATCCACGAGGGCTATCGGGAGATCTTTTCGCCGCAGACGGGCGCTTTGCACTTCCTGACCTATGCCCGGCTCGTGTTCGAGAGGGGCATCGGCACACACACGCTCAAGGGTGACGATCGCGAATGGAGTCTGTTCGTCATCAGGGCCCCGGCCTGCGTGAGAGTGAATGGGCAGACATTCGACCTGGAACTGCACGACATTCTGTATCTACCCCGCCGCACAGATGCCGAGATCACCGGTGAGGCGGGCACCGACATCGCCCTGGGCGGCTGCCCCGCCGATCACGACTCACAACCGCAGCTCGTCCGCTACCGGGAGATCCAGGACAAGCCTGAGTTCTGCATCGAAGTCGGCACGGCCGACCTGGGAACCCGGCGGACGATCTACAACATGCTCGGTGGAAACGTGAAGGCCTCGCGGCTCCTGGCGGGATTCACCGTCGGCACGCCCGGCGCGTGGACGAGCTGGCCGCCGCACGAACATCAGGACTCGAAGGAGGAATTCTACCTCTTCTTCGACATGCCCCGGCCGGCGTTCAGCGTCCAGTTCGTCTACCCGGACGCGGAGCACATGGACTTCGTCGAGGTGGTCCGCGAGGGCGATTGCGTGACGATCCCGCACGGTTACCATCCGACCGCCGCCGCCCCGGGTTATTCAACAGTTTTTCATTGGGTGATGGCCGCGTACGATCCGGACAAGCACCGCGACCTGAAATACGGCATCAACATCCAGCCGGATTACCAGAACGTCAAGTTCCTGTAGATCCAGGCGGCATCGCGGAAGGAGCATGGATGTGACCACGAAGACACGAAGGCACGAAGCAATGCGTTCCTCTCTTCGTGTCTTCGTGCCTTCGTGGTTCTCCTGATTCGGTTCTCGTGCTTTTCCTCTTGAAAGTGTGCAGAAGACCATGCTCTCCCGACAAGGGCACTCTGATCCCCATGCTCTCTTCCTTCCTGCTTTCGTTATGATTCTCTCTGAGCGTTCCATGACCATGCTTCTCCCCCGCCTGCTCGGCTCGCTCGTGCTGCTCGCGGTTGTCGTTACCGGCTGCCGCGACCGGCAAGTCGATCCCGACGCCCCCCGGGTGATCAAGCTGGGGACGATCCTGCCCGACTCCCACGCGACGGTGAAGGTGATGAAGGTCTTCCGGGAGCGGGTCGAACAACTTTCGGGCGGCCGGATGCGCGTCCATCTCTTCTCCAGCGGCCAGCTCGGCAACGTCGATGAGATGATCGACGGCTGCCGCACCGGCGACATCGAAGTCGCCCAGAACTCGGTCGGCGTCCTCGCCGAGTACATCCCGATCGCCAATGCCCTTTCGATGCCGTTCATCTTCCGCGACTCCGAGCATCAGGCCCGCGTGCTCGACAGCAGCGTCGGCGACCTGATCCGGCAACGATGCGAGCTCCTCGGCATCGAGCTCCTGGGCTTCCTCGATGCCGGCACGCGCAACATCACCACCAAAAAAGCGCCGGTGCAGACGCCCGCCGACCTGTCCGGCATGAAGATCCGCGTCATGGACGCCAGGCTCATGGTCGATTCCATCAACGCCCTGGGCGCCAGCGCCGTGGCCATGAACCAGGGTGAGGTGTTCACCGCCCTGCAGCAGGGCGTGCTCGACGGATGGGAAAACAACCCGCCCACGGTCGCGACATTCCGCATGTACGAGAGCGGCTGCATCTACTACACCTGGACGCGGCATCTGGCCATTCCCGACATTCTGATCGCCAGCAAGCGCTTTATGAGTGAGCTGAACGACCAGGAGCGCACCTGGGTGCGGACGGCAGCGGCCGAGACGGTAGCCGAGCAGCGGCGGATGTGGCAGGAGGAGACGCAGCTCGCCCTCGACCAGATGGCTCAGCACGGCATGAAGTTCAACGATGTCGACCGGGAACTCTTCCGGGCGCGTGTTCAGCCGGTATACGAGAAGTACTATCGCAAGTACGGCGACGAATTCCGCACTCTTTGCGAGCAGATCCGGAGCATGGAATGAAGCGGACGCTCGACAATGTTGAAGAAGCGATCGCGGCGGCGCTGGTGGTGGCCATCTGCCTGATCGTGGGCGCCGAGGTCGTGCTGCGCTACATTCTCACGCAGCCGCTCTCGTGGACCGAGGAGCTGGCGACGATCCTGTTCGTCTGGATCTCGATGCTCGGCTCGTCGATCGCCCTCAAACGCGGCGAACACTTCGCGGTCGAGCTGCTGCGGCCCAACCTGGGGCCGGCCGGCCGTCGGCTGCTCCAGACGCTCGTGCTGCTGATCGTCGCGGGCTTCTGCATCTATCTGACGATCTATGGCTGGCAGTTCGTCCGCCGCAACTGGCAGGTGCACACGCCCGCGCTGGAGTGGTCGCGGGCGGTGCCGTATTCGGCGATCCCGGTGGGCGGGCTGCTCATGCTGATCCGGAGCCTTCAGGCCCTGGCCCGGTTGTGGCGGCGACCCGGGGAGGCCGCGGCATGACGATCGCACTGCTGTTCATCGTTTTCTTCGCCCTCCTGCTGATCGAGGTGCCGATTTCGGTCGCGCTGGTTCTGGCGGCAGTGGCAGCGATCGACTTCACGCCCGATGTGACGCACCACGTGACCGTCCGCCGCATGTACGCGTCGATGAACGCGTTCCCGCTGCTGGCCATCCCCTTCTTCGTGATGGCGGGTGGCATCATGGGCCGTGGCGGGATGTCTAAAAGGTTGATCGCGCTGGCCTCGGCACTGGTGGGCGACGTGCGCGGCGGCCTGGCCATGGCGAGCGTGGTGGCGTGCATGATGTTCGCGGCCATCTCCGGCTCGACCGCGGCGACAACCGCCGCCATCGGTGCGATTATGATTCCGGCGATCGTGAAGTCGGGTTTCACCCGCCCCGCCGCCACCGCGCTGCAGGCAACGGCCGGCTCCATCGGCATCATCATCCCGCCCAGCGTGCCGTTCGTACTCATGGGCTGGATCGGCGGCATGTCGATCGGCAAGCTGTTCCTGGCCGGAGTCGTCCCGGGCATGCTTCTGGGCCTGTGCCTCATGGGCGTCTGTTACGTCACGGCGATTGTGCAGGGGCACGGGAGATTGCGGAATGCGGATTGCGGAAGGCGGAATGAAAACATGGCCACGCTCTTTTATGCAGGTCCGAAATCCGAAATCCGAAATCCGAAATGGCTCGAAATCCTGCGAAGGCTGCGGGAGGCCTCTCTCGCTCTGCTGGCCGTTGTGCTGGTCATGGGCGGCATCATGTTCGGCTTCGTGACCGCGACCGAGGCGGGCGTGGTGGCCGTCTTCTACGGCTGGTTCGTCAGCATGTTCGTCTACCGCGAGCTGCGCTGGGCGGACATGCCGCAGATTCTGGTCGACACGGCCAAAATCACGGGCATCGTCGTTCTGTGCGTCGCCGGCGCCGCCCCGTTCGCCTGGATGCTGACCGTCGATCAGGTGCCGCTGCGCGTCTCGGAAGGCCTGCTGGCCGCCACCCAGAATCCCGTCGCGATTAAGCTCCTGATGCTCGCCATCCTGCTGGCGATCGGCACGTTCCTCGACCTGACGCCGGCCATGCTCATTTTCGTGCCGATCTTCCTGCCCATCGCCCGGCACATCGGCATGGACGCAATTCAATTCGGCACGATGGTGGTCATGGCCCTGGGCATCGGCCAGTGCACGCCGCCGGTGGGCATCGCCCTCTTCGTCGCGTGCAGCATCTCGAAAACGAGCATGCACGAGCTGTTCAGGCCGCTCGTTCCCTATCTGGTCGCCATGGTCATTGCCGTGCTCATCGTGACGTTCTGGCCGCCCGCTTCGCTCTGGCTGCCCGGCGCATTCATGACCCAGTGAACCCCGCTCACTCGGGATCGCCGGCAACGCCGTCCAAAGGTCGAACAGCCATAACACTTTGCTATCACAAAAGATAACCGAGAACGGTGCTCCGGATGCCTGTGGACGGCGCGAGGAACAGTGACAAAACTCAGGGAAGGGCAGGGAGGGGCGAAAACCGTTACGGGGCAAGGGGTTGGGGCGGGGAAAGAGGCGGATCTTGTTCGTGTCAGTCGGGGCGATTTTCGGGGGTGGGGGGCCTGGTCTGACACTTTTGCTCGCGCCGGGTGTCGGGACTCGAAAAGCGCTCGACTGC
>CAZQEN010000123.1:12731-19383 GCA_964591605.1 uncultured Planctomycetales bacterium | reverse complement strand
GATCATCGTCTTCTACTTCGCGCTCATCACGGGGATCGGCATCTATGTCGGCCGGAAGCGCAAGGCGGGGCTCGAGGACTACTCGCTGGGCGGGCGGCAGCTCCCGTGGTGGGCGATCATGGCCTCGATCATCTCGGCCGAGACCAGCGCGGCCACGTTCCTGGGCACGCCCGCCGAGGGCTACGTCAACCGCGGGCTCATCTACGTCCAGCTCGCCTTCGGCATCATCCTGGCCCGCATCATCATCGCCTACATCTTCCTCAAGCCCTTTTATGACTACCGCGTGACAACGATCTACGACTTTCTCGCCATCCGCTTCGGGCCCATGACGCGGAATTACGTCTCGGCGTTGTTTCTGCTCATGCGGACGCTGGCCTCGAGCGTGCGGCTGTTCATCCCGTCACTGGTAATGGTGCTCGCGTGGCGGCTCTTCGTGCGGCACGAACAGGTGCGTTACGGCCAGCTCGAGAACTGGCAGATCTACTTCTGGGCCATCGCCATCCTGACGCTCATCACCTGCGTCTACACGGCCGTCGGCGGCATCAAGGCCGTCATCTGGACCGACTGCATCCAGGCCTCGGTCATGTTCAGCAGCGCCCTCGTGGCGATTGGCACGATTCTGTGGGACATCGGTGACGGTTCGATTTCCCGCGGATTCGCCGCCCTGGCCGAGCACGTTCCTGAGATGACGACGAGCCTGGGCTACTTCCGTACCGGCTTCGAGCACGTTGAGCCGGGCATGAGCGCGGGCCAGGTGCTGGGCAAGCTGTTCGAGAGCAAATACACGCTGCCGTCGGCCATCATCGGCTACACGATCTTCTGCCTGGGAGCGTACGGCACGGATCAGGACATGGCCCAGCGGATGCTGACCGCCAAAGACTACCAGCGCAGCCGCCGCAGCGTCATCATGGCCGGCATCATGGACCTGCCCATCTTCGCGGCGTTCGCGTTCATCGGCGTGCTGCTGATCGCGTTCTACGCGCGGCACCCCGAGCTCAAGCCCGCGAAGGCCAACGACGTGTTCGGCCAGTACATCCTGAGCGTCATGCCGGTCGTCATTCGCGGAATCGTGCTGGCCGGCGTGTTCGCGACTGCGATGGGCTCGCTGGCCGCCGCCCTCAACGCTCTCGCGACGAGCCTGACCAACGACTGGTACATGCCCTACGTGGCCCCGAGCCGCGAGCCCACGCATTACGTCACGGTTGCGCGCGTCGCCACCGCGATGTTTGCGACGGTGATGATCCTCATCGCGACGTTTTTCGCCTACCTGAATGTCAAGAATCCGTCGATGACGATCATCCCGATCGCGCTGGGCGTGGCCGGCTACATCCTGGGGCCGATGCTGGGCGTGTTCCTGCTCGGCATGCTCACGAAAACACGGGGCAGCGACGCGGGCAACGTGCTGGCCGTCACCTGCGGCCTGGTGGCGATCTTCCTGGCCAGCGGCCTGGCCACCGACCTCGCCAACGCCGTCGCCGGTGGGTCTCGGTTGGGCATGCCGTTCGGCCTGCCGCGCATCCAGTTCACCTGGTACGTCCTGGTCTCCGCCAGTGTCACGTTCCTGGTCGGCTGTTTTTTTCCGACAGCCAGCGAAGTCCGCAATCAGGCACTTCTTTCTGCGGGGCAGGCGCATCCAAGCCGCGGAGCGGCGACAGAAGGTAGCCCACGGCGTCAGCCGGGGGACAGCGAGCGGTGAGGGGCCAGGCCCGGACGGGGCGAAAGAGTTCTGTCGCCCCTGCCGGGGCTCAGGGCGTGTTATGCGGGCCATCCCCAGGGCTCACGCCCTGGGCTACCACCTGTCGCCCCTGCCGGGGCTGGATCCGTGCGTCCGGTCAGCCTCGCCGCTTTCACGGTGCCGCCTTCGTTGCGGCAGAACCGGAGCGAGGACTCGACACGGATGGGAGATCCATTCACCGCCACATCTGCTCCTCCGGATACCACTCGCGCTCCGGCTCCTGGGCCCTGGGCAGCAGGAGCCAGAGGAGGACGTAGACGAGAATGCCGGGGAACGCGACCGACAGGATCGAGATCAGCACATAGACGACGCGCACGCCGTTGGGTGAGAAGCCGAGATACTCGGCCAGGCCTCCGCAGACGCCCGCGATCATCTTGTGCCGCCGCGATCGACGCAGCTTGTTCAGCCCGTTCATGATGCACCTCTTGACTATCTTAGCCCCGAAAACCGGGAGACGGGCGATAAAACCTTTCCGGCCGGGGCACCGGTAGATGGTACGGCCGTGTGGACGTTTCTCCCCATGGGGGCCGGGGCCACGAAGGTGGATCCGGATGAGGGTCGTGAAAGGTTGCGACCCTCCGATGCTAATACGGGGTGTGTCGCTGCTGCGAGCGCCGCCGTCGGCGCTTCGGACGCAGCGGCCGGATCGCCGAGAGGGGGAGAGAGATGAGCGAAAGCCATCTGATCAACGCGATGTGCGAAGCGAAGGGTTACGCCGTCAGCTTCGAACCCGTCCGGCCGGGGTCGGTGGTCTGCCGAGCGGTCAAGGGTCCGCATCAATTCCGGGTGCTCGCCACGTCGGTCGCCGACGGGCTGCGCGAGCTGGCACGGCTGCTCAATCTCAACGTCGGCTGGCAACTGGGCCGGTGACTCCCGTCTCCGTGGCGGGCACGACCGCCCGCTGGCATTGAAGGCGGTGTCGCTCGGGCTGCGGCACGTGTGTGACGGTGGCACGAGTGCGCCGCGAGCTGCCCGTTGGCGGGGGGGCGTCAGGGACTTATAATCGCTGCCGGGCCATCTTCCGGGCATGAGGCGAAGACGCGTGCCGGAGTCCTGTGGTTTCCTGCCGTGGCGTGGTCACAGCGCGAGTGGCCCCGCACACACTGAGGCCTTGCATGAGCCAGCGAACCGGGCATGATGCTTCCGGCTCGGAGGGGTTCTTACCGGCGGCGGAGTGTGACGCCGCCGTGGCGTCTGCGTCGGATCTTCTCTCACCCGCTCCCGAGATCGCCCGCCTCCAAAACGAGCTTGCCCAGGTCAGCGCGCAACTGGCCCGCACCCGCGCCGATTTCGACGAGTTCGTATCGAGCATCTCGCACGATCTGCGCTCGCCGCTCCTGTCGCTGACCGGTTGCGTGGAGCTGCTGGCCGAGCAATACCGCGGGCGGATGGGGGCCGACGCGGACGAGCTGATCGGCTTCATCACCGCCAGCGTGCAGCGCATCAACGACATGATCAAGGGTCTGCTCGACTACGGGCACGTCGGTTCGCATCCGCTGCAACTGACCGCCTGCGACCTGGGCGCAGTGCTCGAGCGGGTACAGCAGCGGCTGGCCGACCGCATCCGGGAGACCGGCGCGCGGATCATCCACGAGCCACTGCCGACGGTGCGGGCCGATCCGGAGCGGATGGAGCAACTCCTGACCCACCTGGTGGAGAATGCCCTCAAGTTCCGCGGGATCCAGTCGCCGCGCGTCCATGTGTCAGCCATGCGCGACGGCGACGCCTGGGTCATGTCCGTGCGGGACAATGGGTCGGGTATGGACCCGGACCAGGCCAGCCGGGTCTTCGGCGTCTTTCAGCGGCTGCACGGCGACAATCCGGGCTGCGACGGAGTCGGCATGGGCCTGGCGGTCGGTCAGAAGATCGTGGAGCGCCACGGCGGGAGAATCTGGGTCGAATCACAGCCGGGCGAGGGGTCGATCTTCCGGTTCACGCTGCCGGCGCCGTAAACGCGCCGGGCAGAAGGGATCACTGTGCAGTGTCGAGCGCCGCATCGAGCCAACCGCGCATTTCCCCCACGGAATCGTTCGTCCGGAACGTGTGCCGCTCGCCATTGACGAAGAAGGTCGGTGTGCCGAGCACGCAGTCGGGGTTGTTCTGGTTCGCGGCCGACTGGCAGGCCCCGTCGAGTGTGCCCGAGTCCACATCCCGCTGGACCCGGTCGGCCTCGCTGTCGCTGTCGAGACACGTGTCGAACGTGCTGCGGCTCAGCGAAAGGTCTGAGGCGAATTCCTTGAGCCGGGCGACGACAGCCGTGATGTCGTTGTTCCCTCCGATCAACCCGTCGAGCTCGTCCTGTTTCTCAAATACCAGATCTGTGTACGCCCAGAATGAGCCCTGGTTGTTCGCGCATTCCGACGCCTGAGCGGCCTTCTCCGCATACGGATGGATCGAACGCAGCGGGAAATGCCGGAAGATCCACTTGACCTTGCCGGTCTGGATGTACTCCTGCTTGATCGTCGGGAACGTGTCGCGGGTGAACGCCCCGCAGAACGGACACTGGAAATCCGCGTATTCAATGACCGTGACTTTCGCCGAGCTGGCGCCCAGGACGTGTTCATCCTGGGTGGGTTGCGGCCCCACGTCATGGCCGGTGTCGGTGTCCGTGCCCGTGTCGGTGTTGGTGTTGCCGCCGTTGTCGGTGCCGCCGGTGTTGTTGTTGTCGGGATCGGTTCCGCCGTCGTCGGTGGTGTCGCCGGTATTGTTGCCCGTGTTCTGCGGCTGGGGCACGCAGGATTGGCCGCTGAGCGTGGCGAGGGCGAGAAGACAGCCGAAGAGATAGACCCGCATCGTGTTCTCCTGTATGTGCCCGCGAGCACCCGGTCGTCCCGGCTCGTCAGTTCGTGGACACGCCTCCCGTCCCGTTCACGGAATGGCACGTCAGGCAGTCGGGAGGATCTGTCTGAAATGCCGGATGGTTGGGCGGTTGAGGCCAGATCGGCTGGTCGCCCACATGGCACATCACGCACGCCTTCGCCGAGTCCGAGTGCTGCACGCCGCGCTGGGCGCTGACCCGCATCCGCGCGATCTGCTGCTGCAGCCGGGCATCGAGCGCGCCGGTGTCCTGGTCGAGCGTGCCCCCGATCATCGCCTCGCCCTCCTGGCCGTAGACATCCACGGATCCGGTCGGGGTATACTCGCCGGCCGTGTAGAAGAGCACCCGAAGCTGTACCTGCGGGGAGCCGTCGTCGGGCGTCATGAGCACCCGCCAGTCGCCGCAGCCGCAGCTCGCGAGCAGGAAATCGCCCACCTCGCCGGCATCATCGGCTCGTCGGGCACGTCCGAAATAGGGCTGGGTATTCGTGATGCCGCCCAGGACCGATCGGGCGTCCGGCGGGGGGGGCTCGATGAACACGTCATCCGTGTCACCGGGCACGGGCACCGTGCAGGCGCCCGCCCCGAGCAACAGGGCGAGTTTCATGGTTCGACAAAACGTGATCCCCACCGGTCCGACCCTGAATCCGCTATCAGTATGCCCGGAAAGCGGCGGGAAATGCAAACGTGCTTTGGCGATGCCCAACTTCGAGGTTCAGCCAGGCATTCCGGGCCGTCTTTGCCGGCTTCAACCGGCAGGCCCTTGCCACCGACTTGAGTCGGTGGTGACCGGCTCCTCCCGCAGACTGACAGCCGGCTTGGGCGTGCGGCACAAGCCCGGCTCCAGCCGGCTGGAGACTCGGCTGCACTGGGTGCCACCCACTGAAGTGGGTGGCCAAGTCGGGCCGGCTGAAGCCGGCCGCCTGGGGGCCATCCGCGGAACGCGGGTTTTGCCTGATGAACCATCTCTGAGTCCCCCTCGGGCAGGCCCTGCCGGGCGTGCAGAAACGGACAGGCACGCCGTCCCCCCGCTTGCTGGCTTTGCCTCCCGGTTTCCCGTACAATCGCCCCAAAACGTATCCGCAAGGACAAGCCAAGGTTACATGCACAAGCACTCAGCCCTTCCATCCGCCTTCGCCGAACTCGGCCTCACGACGCCCATCCTGATCGCTCTGGGCAAGATCGGCTTCAACGAGCCGACCGACATCCAACGAGCGGTGATCCCGCTGGTCCTCCAGGGGCGCGATGTCCTCGGGCAGGCACGCACCGGGACCGGCAAGACCGCCGCGTTTGGTCTGCCCATCCTCCAGCTCGTCAGCCCCGAGAAACGCCTGCAGGCCCTTATCCTGGTCCCCACCCGCGAACTGGCCGTCCAGGTGGCCGCCGAAATCCGGCGGCTCAGCGAAGCCGACCTGCACATCGTGCCGGTCTACGGCGGCCAGAAGATCAAGACCCAGCTTCATCTCCTGGGCCGCAAACCCCACATCGTCGTGGGAACCCCCGGCCGCGTGATGGACTTCCTCGATCGCCAGGTCCTCCGCCTCGAAGACATCCGCATCGCCGTTCTCGACGAAGTCGACCGCATGCTCGACATCGGCTTCCGCGACGACATCCGCAAGATTCTCTCCCAGATCCGGCACCCGCATCAGACGGTGTTCGTCTCGGCCACGCTGAATGACGACATCAACCGTCTGGCCCGCCAGTACATGACCGATCCGGTCGAGATCGACGTCTCACGCGACGAACTCACCGTCGACCAGGTGCAGCAGAGCTACATGTCGGTGGAGCGCTGGGACAAGTATCGGCTCCTGCGCATGCTCCTGGACCGCGACAAACCCAAAATGGCGATCATCTTCTGCAATACCAAGCACGCGGCCCGCAAGCTCGCCCGCCGCCTCCATGAGGGCGGCGTTGAAGCCAAGGAGATCCACGGCGATCTTGTGCAGCAGAAGCGCGAGAAGATCATGGAGCGGTTCCGCCGACACAACATCCACCTGCTCGTGGCCACGGACTTGGCCGCGCGGGGCATCGACGTGCAGGGCATCACGCACATCATCAACTACGACATTCCGGCGTTCTGCGACGACTACGTACACCGCG
>CAZQEN010000123.1:0-12721 GCA_964591605.1 uncultured Planctomycetales bacterium | reverse complement strand
CGACATTCCGCCCGACCCGCACACGTACGTGCACCGCATCGGCCGCACCGCCCGCATGGGCTCCTTCGGGAAGGCGATCACGTTCGTCAGCCGGGACGAAGGCAAGCAGCTCACGGAGGTCGAGATGCTGATCAACAAGCAGGTCGATCCGGACACCGTGGAAGGCTTCGAGCCGAGCGAGCGGCCCGAACGGGCGAACGTGGGAATGGCGGCGTCGACGTCTTCCGTCGGCAGCGGCCCCTCCCGGTATTCCGCCGCCGTCTTCAGCACGGGTGGAACCAGTGAGGCCGGTCCGACGAGCCTGGCGCGCCCGAAGGGACTCGGCGCCAAGTTCCGACCCGCCCGACGCCGAAGGCGATAACCGTCTCGGCGCACCGTCCCGATGAGCTTCATCGCGAAGATAGGGTGACTTCCCCAATTCTCACCGGCGCGTGAGAAGTTGCGAAAGATCGTTGACCCAATGGTATAAGCTGGTATGATGGCTGATGTATGGGATGAGCAAAGTGGCTTATCCCAGATGGCTGCGGTGTGCCATCATGTGCGTTCGATGGACGCCTGCAAGCCTCGGAGCTGCAAGCGGTTTGATGTCTTGCCCGAGCCGTCACTTTCTGCTGTTCGTGCGGAGCTCAACCGTCCGACATTCAGGGTGAAGGGGATTGACCGTCCGAGCGGGAAGGGGAGCAGGGGACAGCGTGTGGCCGCGGGTCGTGGAGGCCGTCGCGGTGCTCCCGTCTGTCTCGAGTCAAGCCTGGTAGGACGCCGGGGCGTGAGAACGCCAGTAGGACGCTGGATTTGTTGTTGCTGCAGTTCACTCGATTGAAGAGCGTCGCTGACCCGGATCAGCGGTCTGTCCGGCCTGCTCCGGGCGGAATCATCTGCGCCGTCGCCGTGCTGGGGGCCCTCATCCTGCCCGGACCAATCCGCGCCGACTGGAGAGACGAGATCGGTTACGCGGCTCTCCAGCAGCGGCTCGGCAGCGCCCTGCCGACCGGCCGCACCATTCAGATCGCCCAGATCGAGATGCCCGTCGACGACAGCACCGGTTATCTGCCCGATCAGCGCGACGCCCAGCTCGTCGGCAAGATCATCAACGGCCGCAGCGGGGCGGGCGGCGTCTCCGACCATGCCACCATCGTCGGCCAGTATTGTATGGGTCTGACCAGCAGCATCGGTCCCGGTATCCGGTTGATCGACAGCTACGAGGCCAACGACTGGGCCGGATCGGGCCTGCTTAACGTCAACACGGACCAGCCGCCCCGGATCCAGCCGCGGGCGATCGAGAATCACAGTTGGATCGGCACGTTCGGCTCGCGGCGGATGGACACCGACGCCCTGCGCCGCATCGACTGGGTCGTCCGGCGCGACGGCGTGGTGGTGGCTGCTGGCGTCAAGAACGGGGCGGGCACGCCCTTGCCGCACCTCATGTGCAGCGCGTACAACGTGATCGCCGTCGGGGTGAGCAGCGGCCGGTCCAGCTACGGACCCACCGACGTCGACACCGGCGGGCGCATCAAGCCCGACATCGTCGCCCCGGTCACCGCCACGAGCTGGGCCACGCCGGTGGTCGCCTCGTGTGCATCGCTGCTGATCGAAGCCATCGAGGACCGCGGCGACCTGAGCCATCTGCCGCCTGCCGCGGCCCGCTCCGCCCGCCCGCTTCTGGTCAAAGCGCTGCTCATGGGCGGCGCCAGCAAGCTGCCCTGGTCGGACTGGCATCGGGGTTTCGAGCGCCCTGCGAGCGACGGCTCGGCTCCGCTGGACTATCGGTACGGCGCCGGCCAGGTGAACATCGATCACAGTTATCGGATTCTGGAAGCCGGCCGGCAGTCGCCAGAGGCCGGCAGCCTCGCTGCCACGGGCTGGGACTGTCGCCGGATTACTCCGCAGTCGCCGCGGCGCTACGTCGTGGAGCTGGCCGAACCGGTCGAGCGCGCCTCGATCCTCGTGACGTGGCACCGCAGCGTGACGGCCGTCAGCCGTGACCCGCTCGAACTGAGAGCCAGCCTGGCGAATATCGATCTGAAACTGTACCGGCTCGGGCCGGACGGAGATGACGAGCTCGTGGACCTGAGCTGCTCGCGCATCGACAACGTGGAGCATCTGTATCTCAGGAACGGGGCGAAGGGGCGGTACGCATTTGAAGTGACGACCGACCGGGCCTGGGATTACGCGATCACCTGGGACTTTCAGCCCGCTGCCTGCAGGATGCGGCCACCGGGCGCGCTGGCCCATGCGGCTCCTGACGCGAGCCCCTCCGTGGACGGTTCGATCCGACTCGCCGCGGGTGTCGCCGATTCGCGTGACGGCAGCCCCGTGCCTGCCCCTCCCGCCCGGTAAGAGCGTCTGGTAAAGTCAATCGGGCCGATTGGTTTCCGCCGCCCACATGTAGCTCCTCGGATCTGCCGATATCGCTCCTGGAGGCCGGCACCGCTAGGATAAACCGCCGTCATGTTCGTCCATCCGTTGATCTTCGAGCCTATCTACAAGCCCCGCGTCTGGGGCGGAACTCGCATCTTCTCGTTTCTGAGTCGCGATCCGGTCGATTCCACCCCCATCGGGGAGTCCTGGGAGCTGGTCGACCTGGAGGAGGACGAGTCCAGGGTCGCCGTCGGTCACGCCCGCGGAAAGGGCCTGCATCAGTTGATGCAGGAGTGGGGCACTTCGCTGATGGGCCGCGTGGCGCCGCTCGGGGGCCGATTTCCGCTGCTCATCAAATACCTCGATGCGAGGGAGAACCTCAGCGTCCAGGTTCACCCGGACGAGCACACGGCCAACCGCCTCGGCGGAACCGTTCGCCCCAAGCATGAAGCCTGGTACGTGCTTGAGGCGCCGCCTGACGGGTTCATCTATCATGGACTTCGAGAGGGGACCACGCCGGAGGCCTTTCGCGCCGCGATGCTCGAGGGCCGCCCCGACGATGTGCTGCGGCATGTGCACGTGCGGGCAGGCGACTGTTATTTTCTGCCGAGCGGTACGCCGCATGCGCTGGGCGCCGGCGTTCTCGTCGCGGAGGTTCAGACGCCCTCGGACATCACCTACCGCACCTACGACTGGGGGCGGATCGATCCGGCCACGCAGGGCCCGCGCGAACTGCATCTGGACCAGGCGATCGAATGCATCGATTTCGACGCAGCACCGCCCCCCCTCCAGCAGGAGCGCTCGCATGTCGCCAGCCTGTGGACGGCCGTCACCCGCCTGGCCGCCTGTCCGTCGTTCGTGATTGAGCGCGTGCGCATGGTCGAAGGAATCGAGCAGCGCATCCCCTACGCCGAGCCGGTCGTCTGGATCATTCTGAGCGGCGGCGGCGAGATTCAATGGCGCCGCGGGGCCCGGCCGATTCCGTTCAAGCGCGCCGACGTCGTCCTGCTGCCCGCGATGATGGAGGAACCGACCGTCCGGCTGAGCGCCGCCTCTCAATG
Source organism: uncultured Planctomycetales bacterium (assembly GCA_964591605.1). Lineage (GTDB taxonomy): Bacteria > Planctomycetota > Phycisphaerae > UBA1845 > PWPN01 > CAYLLT01. The sequence continues at coordinate 9,302 of CAZQEN010000123.1, read as the reverse complement.
GCTGGAAGTGACCGTCCCCGTCCGCAGCGACCTGGCCGGATACGAGCGCCCCTCACGTGAAGCTCTCGAATCCGCGACCATGAATCGCCTCATTCAGGTGAATCCCCCGCGCCGCACGTGAGCACCCCCGGCCCCATCCAACTCATGGGTACAGGGCAGCGCAGGCCCCGTTCGCGGTCAGATTCGCGCCGCTGTAGCAGTTGAGCAGCAGTCCCAGATCATCCGAATCCACGTCCTGGTCCGCGTCGAGCCGCGTATCGAAGCAGTCGGCCTCCATCTGGGCGACATTGGGTCCGCTCAGGCAGGTCTGCAGGTGCCCGAAGTCCGTCTGGTCGACGTCTCCGTCTCCGTCGAAATCAGGCCTGACCGTCTGAACCCGCAATTGGATCTGAATCGTCTGCGGGGAGTTGACCGCGTTGCCCGTGATGGTCACCGCCGCGTGGTGGATGCCCGCGGCCAGAGACGATACACCCGGATAGCTGATCGTGATCACGTCCGTCTCGCCGCTCGAGGAACCCGACGCCGGGGCAACGCTCAACCACCCCGCGTTGTCGGTGAGGGTGTAGTTGAGCTCGCCCGGGCACGTGTTGGCGAGTTGGATTGCATCGTCCGGCAGGCTACTGTGTGAAAAGACGGTGCGGCTCAGGCCCGCCGTCGACACGCTGATCCGCGGCTGCGACCCGACGGCCGTGGTGAACATCACGTCGTACAGGCCGATATTCGTGTCTGCGTTCGAAAAGCTCATGAACAGGCTGTTTCCGAGCGTCTGCAGGGAATGCGGGATGTGACCCCCGACGTCGTCGGTGAAGCGGGTGATCGAGGCATCCCACAGACCGTTGTTCCGCCCGCGATATCTCATGCGAAGGCGATGGTCACAGCAGAAGCCCTCCCAGACCACGTGCAGGTTGCCGCCGGCGTCGAATGCGCCGGACGGCGTGCGGTCGATGTCGTCCTGGCCGCCCGAAACACTGACCGCCGCCGACCAGGTTGCTCCGTCGTCAAAGGTGCTCTTCGCATAGACTTCGAACCAGGGCGCCTGCTCACACGGATCCGCGCCGCAGCCGATGTCCTGCTGATACAGGGCGACCATCTCAGGAGAGACGGGGCTGAAGGCAAAGGTCAGCGCGCCCGCGTCGGTCTGCAGCAACGTCCCTTTCCCGGCAGGCCAGACGCCCGTCGCCAGCTTCTTCTTGAAATAGACGTTGTCGTCCACCTCGATGCCGACCCACAGTGTGGTGCCCCGCGCCATGATGTCCGTGCCGCGCGGCCAGTTGCCGTCATCGCTGTTGCCGTAGACCAGCTCGGTCGCCTGCCACGCGCCCCCCGGCGGCTTGTATCGCCCATAGATGCCGTTCCTGGCCGGCGCGCTGCTGTCGAACAGGTGGCCGTAGAGAAGATAGATTCCGCCCTCCGCATCGACGGTGATCCCTTCGATGAAGTTGCCGCCCGTCGGATTGACCGCCACCTCAACCGCCGCGCTCCACGACCCGCCGATGACCGGTTTCGTGCGCCAGTACAGATTGTTCCTGCCGTAGAACGCGTGGAGCTGGTCGTCCGGCGTGATGACGATTTTGGGCGCGGAGCCTTTCCCGTTCATGGAGCCCAGGTTGACCGGGCTCGACCAGGATCCGCTCACATTGTGGATGTAATGGTTGTCTCCGGACGCGTCGAGGAAACTCTGGTAGACGAGGTGCACCTTCCCGGACGAATCGATCGCTACGTTTCCGTCCACGTTAAAGCGGTTGCTGATCTGCGATACGTTTTCCGGCGCGCTCCAGCTCACGCACTGACCCGAGGCGGCATGCGCCGTCAGCCATGCTGCGGCTGCTGAAGTGAGCATCCGTCGAAGCCTCATCAACGCATTCTCCGGCGTGCCCGTGTCCGCCATCGCTCCGGCAGCCGGATGTCGTCAAGGCAGAGAATTCGAATCCTTCCGGACATGGGTTGAACCGCGGCAGTTGCGCTGGGCAACAGAATCACGAAAAGCACGCATGTCGACCGGGTGACGTGTTTCATGGTAAGCAGCCGGGATAGGCATAAATCTCCGGTCCCGAGAAGCAGCCGAGGAACAGGTTCAGATCGTCCCCATCCACGTCCTGGTCCGCGTCGAGCCTCGCGTTTTCGCAGCCGGGTTCATTCTGCGGCACGTTGGGGCCGCTCAGGCAGAGCTGGATATGGGCGAATTCGCTCTGATCGATATCTCCGTCGTGGTCGTAATCCAGAAAGAAGAACGGCGTGCCGGAGGCGTTCGCGCCGTTCGAGTAGAGGGCGGGAGAGCCGCCGTCATGGGCGAACGCGGCGTAGTAGTACGTCTGGCCATTCAGGATGCCCGCATGCGTGTGGCTGTCTGAGCTGCCGGGCGTGTTGCCCTTGTCGATCAGTGCGGTGCCGTCCGCGGGGTGGGCGGGCAGGCCGGTCGTCTTGTAGACGATCAGCGTGCCGGTGAACTGTCCGCTGACCGGGTTGGTCCATTGCAGCCGATTGCTTTCGTTGCCCGGCGTCATTGCCAGGCCGGTCACCGCGGCGGGGGGCTGTCGCTCGATCATGAAGTTCACCTGCGTCGCCGCATGGGCCGTGATCGTCACGTCATTCTGAGAGGCACCGGAGAAATACTGCCGGGTGCAGGTGGCGGTGTACGTGCCCACCGGTACGGCGAACGAATACTGACCGCCCGCGTCCGTGAGGCCCGCCGCATTGCCGGTGGACACGACCGCGCCGGCGACTGGACTGTGGAATTGATCGCGGACCTCGCCGGCCAGCGTCCCCTGCGGACCCGGCGTGCCGACGCTCTGTGTGGAAACATAGATGTTCCAGTTGTCGCCCGAACCGGGCCGAGCCTGCCATGCCGCTCGCGCGGTCATGCCCGCATCGATCGTGATCACCGGAGCGGTCGACAGATACTGACCGGCGGCGAGCTTCGTGAACGGCGCCCACGTGCCCTGAAAGTTGCCCGCACTGCTGTAATAGATGTTGTTGTAGTCGTGCCACACCATGTAGAGCCGGTTGAACTCGTCCGACTGGATGACGGGATCGATGTCGTCGACCTCGCCCGCATGCGGATAGACGGGCACGCCGCTGCTCCAGGTGCCGCTGTAATACTTGTGCCAGACGCGCCAGTCGCCCGAACCGTCGTCGAGGCTGTATGCGGCATGGACAAAGCCGTCGGCCGCCGCGTGCAGGCTCCCCACGCTGGCCCGCTGGCCGCTCGCGATGTCATACAGCGTGTTGATTGGACCCCAGATGCCGTTCAGGTCGCGCCGGCGGTGACGCAGGTCGCTGTCCGACCACGCGACGTGCATATTGCCCCCGGTATCGATACACACATGCGGGTACGCGGAGAGCGAGCTGTTCGTGCTCACATTGAAGATGCCCGACCAGCTCGCACCAGTCCAGACGTTCACGAAGATGTCCCACTCCGCCCCGACCTGGTTATCCTCGTGCCAGGCGACGAGGATGCGGTCGCCGGCCGGGCTGACGGCGACGCTCGGCGCGATGGAGCGTCCGCCCGTCCGTAGATTCACCGGGCTGGTCCAGCTCCCTCCCGCGGTCTTGCTGCGATACCAGATGTTGTCCTCGGCCGGCCACTCGTAGCAGACGTGCACCGTGCCCTGGGCATCCACGGCGATGTCCGGCCGCGTTCCGCCGGAACTGCTAAGGGCCAGGGGCGGGCTCCAGGAGGCGCCATCGAAGACCTGGTACCACACCTGCCAGCTTGTGCTGGGATCCACCCCGCCGGCCCATACCAGATGCGTGTTTCCCAGCGGGTCGCGCGCGATCCGCGGCCCGAAGGCGCGGCTCCCCGGCGGTTGGTTCGAGACGTTCTGCGGAGGCGTCCATCCCAGGGCTGAAACGTTATAACTCAGCACCACCAGCAGAGCGGCCGTCAGATCACGCCCCAAATGCATCGACTGGCGCCTCGCGACAACGGACCGCATGGTCCGCACTCACTGTAGGAAAGCGACATTACCGCGACTGGGGTTCATTATAACGCCTCACCGCCGCCCCCCGCCCCCGTCACCGCCCCGTGACGGATTTCACAATTAGTTCACACCGGAAATTAGTTTCAGAGTGCCAACTATTGTACCCCCGACGTGTCTGATACCACGGCGACTGACGGACGGAGCCGCTGGGGCGGTACCGCCGGGACAGACGCGGGTATCGAGCTGGTAGAGGAGTGGTAAGTCATGAAACGCTCATGGATTACGAGCATCGGACTGGTCGGGCTGGCCTCCTCCGTCGCCCTGGGAGCATCCGCAACGGCGGTTTCAGTGGCCAGCAATGGCGGCTCGGCGTCATCCAACGCCGTCGCCGTCGGGAATGCGGACGCGACGGCCATGTCGGCGGCAACCAATGGCGGAAGGGCGATTGCCAATTCCGAGGCGATCGGGCGGCGGGGCGGCGAGGCCGTCAGCGACGCCTACGCGGTCGCCGATATGGGTGGCCTGGCGATCAGCAACTCCCGCGCTGATGCGCGGGGCGTCTGGGGCGGCCGGGCGGTTGCCACCAGTGAGAGCATTGCCGGGGCCATCGGAGGCGTCGCCATCAGCAACAGCGATGCCCGCGCCCGCGGGGCCTTCGGCGGCATCGCCCGCAGCGATTCCTACTCCACGGCGCTGAGCCGCTACGGCTACGCCCGCAGCGACAGCGCGGCCCGCAGCCACGGCAGCTTCGGAGGCCGGGCGACCAGCGTGAGTGATTCGCTCGCCGATACCTTCGGCGGTGTCGCGACCAGCGACGTGGTCTCCGACAGCCGTGCCGGCTACCGGGCGACCGCCAACGCCGACGGCTACGGCGTGAGCGTCAGCGGCTTCCGCCGGCACAGCCAGGTGAACGCGCGGGCGTCCACCACCAGTGACTTCTACGGTCGTGGCAACAGCCGCGCCGCGGTGGTCGAAGTGAAGCCGTAAGGAGCGTACAACCCGTCGCCTCCGGCCTCGTGCCCCCGATGCGAGGGTCGCCCAGGCCGGAGGCGGCGACAAGGGAGATCGCAATCGAGAATCGAAATAGAGCCCGGAGCGCTAGCGAGGATCAGTAGAGCCCGAAGCGCAAGCGAGGGGTTAACAGGAAGATCCTGGGAGTACATGAATCTGCCGAACCCGCAATGGTTCGGCGAGAATGAAAGGAAACGAGCCATGAAACGGTCCATGAAACATGCGATGCTGATCGTCGGCGGCCTGACCATCAGTGCGATGGCTGGCGAGGCGACAACGAATGCCTGGGCCAACAACGCGGGCGGCGGGACGGCCGGTGCGACCGCCAGTTACGATGGTGCCCCCGGCGGGATGGGCGTGAGCCGGACCCGCACGCAGACCGGCGACATCAACCTCTCCCGCGGCCTGGCGGTGGGCGTGGACAAGGACGGGCTCGACTTCTCGTTCAGTCACGCCATCGCCCCGCAGCACGGCCCCGCCTACGCCGGGACGTTCAACGTGAGCGTGGGCACAAACGGCCAGGTCAACGGCAGCTACGGCACCGTGCTGTCGCAGGGCGGAGTGGTCCGTGAGGTGGAAGCCGGCGGAACCACCCGAAGCGGCTACAACGGCGCCTCTACCGCTCTGGCGCGGGGCGACGCAAACCCAGGCGGGCAGGTGACGGCCAGCACCCACTCGTACTCCAGCCCGCGGGCCACGGCGGTTCGGCCGTACGTCCGCACCGCGGTACCCCAGAAGTTTGTGCGACGCGGCCGGTAAGCGTCGCGGCAAGTGATCCAACCCAACAGCGGCCGGCGCCCGGCGCCGGCCGCTTTCTTGCGCCGCCGGCGTCCAGGGCCACGGGGGAAGGTCGCCGCAGGCGACCGGAACCCGTGGACACCTTCTACGCCTCATTCGCCACGCCGCGCGGCCTGAGTACCACATACATCAGGATGATCGCCAGCAACAGCGCCCCCGAAATGAGCAACTCCTCGCGCTGCGCATTCAGCAGAAGCAGAACGCACACCAGAGCCCCGGCAATGGGAACCGCGATCGGCACCTCAAACTGCCCGCGCGGCTCGTGCGGCCGGAGCTTGAGCACCACCAGTGCCATGTTCACCACCGTAAAGCAGCCCAGCAGCAGCGTGGCCGTCGCCTTGCCCAGGGCCGCGATGTCGCCCGACAGGGCGAGCGTCAGCACGACCACCATCAGCGCCCCGATTGCCACGTGCGGCGTGCGCCGCGTCGCGTGAATCCGCGCCAGGATGCGCGGCAGCAGCCCCTGCCGGGCCATACCGTATCCGAGCCGCGACCCCATGATGTAATTGAGCAGGGCGGTGTTGGTGATGGCGAACATGCTGACGACGGTAAAGAGGGTGTGCGGAAACCATGGGGCGCCCCGCCTGACCACCTCGACCAGCGGCCACTGCGAACGGGCCAGCTCCGCGTGGGGGACAACGGAGATCGCGCTGACGGCCACCGACATGTAAATGATCGTCACCATGACCATGGCCAGCAGCAGCCCGCGGGGCAGCGTCCGCTCGGGCTCTTTGACCTCCTCGGCCACGTTGAGCAGGTCCTCGAAGCCCACGAACGAGAAGAACGTCAGCACGGCACCGTTGAGCACGAGCCCGGTCGAAAGCCCGCCGGGGGCCGAGGCCGGCGCCTCCAGGTAGTCCACGCTGCCCCAGAAGCGCAGGCCGATCGCGATGATGAACGCCAGTCCAGACACTTCCACCGTGGTGCAGACGATGTTGAGCCACGTGCTCTCGCGCATGCCCCAGAAGTTCACGAACGACAGGGCCAGCACGAAGGCAATGATCAGCGCTTCCAGAGGGATCTGCGGGGCGATTTCGCGACAGTAGCCGCCGAACGCCCGCGTGGCCGTCGCCATCGATGTGAGCCCCGACGCCATGACCGCCAGGCCGACCAGGTACGACAGAAACGACCACCCGAATGCCCGCTGGGTGACATACGCCGCTCCGGCCGCCCGCGGATACCGCGATCCGATGCACGCATAGGACATCGCGGTCAGCAGCGCGGCCACCATGCTGGCCAGGAACGCGAGCCAGATCGCATTGCCCATGATCCCCGCGGCTTTGCCGATCAGGGCGTAGATCCCCGACCCCAGCATGTCGCCCACGCCGTAGATCGCGAGTGACCACAGGCCCATGGTGCGAACCAGCGTCTGCTCGCGCGGCGCGGCGGGGGGGAGGGTCTCTGCTGCTGGGGGTGTTGTCTCCGGCATGAGCGGCATGGTAACGGACGGGCAGAGGAGTTTCGAGTTTCAAGTGTCGAGTTTCGAGTTGCCAAGCGAAAGGAGCAGGCCATTGAGCATCCGGCTGATTTCCTCGGAGCGTCGGAGAAGATGGTCCGCCTCGTGGCGCGGCAGAAATGAGAGTCGCGCGGCCGCCTCGACCTGTGTTTCCAGTTCATACAGGCTTCCGCGTCCTTGGCCCAGGAACTGTCGAAACTCTCCCCGAGTGAGCCGGCCCTGGCCTTCAGCGATATTGCTTGGAATTGACACGGCCGCCCGTCTGATCTGGCTTGTCAGCCCGAACATTTCCTCGCGCGGGAACACTCTACTCGCCCCATACACCGCGACAACCAGATCTATACTCTTCTGCCACACCAAGAGATCTCGGTACGATGCACCCAGAGCTTGCTCCTTTCGACTGAGGGTGGTCCCAACTCGAAACTTGACACTCGAAACTCGAAACTCACTTCTGGATCGTCGGCACCCACGCGGTCGTGCGCCCTCCCACCACGCAGTGCTCGATCGGCTCATCGCGCCCGGTGCGGGCGTCTTTCCGGCGACCCCAGCGGTAATGAAACAGCCAGTGCCGCGGGAACCGATCCTTGTCGGCGTCCACGTCGACCGCTTTGCGGATCACCCGCGCCAGCACGCTGCGCAGCCGTTCCAGCTCCGCGCGGTTCAGCGATGACGCCCGGCGTTGCGGGGCGATTCCCGCCTGATACAGCACCTCGTCGGCGATCCAGTTTCCCACACCCGCCGCCACTGACTGATCCAGCAGTACGGCTTTGACCGGCGCCTTCCGCCCGCCCAGCAGCGCGGCGAACCGTGCCGGCGGCGGCATGTCCAGCAGCGGATCGAATCCCAGCAGTCCGATCGGCGGCTCGCTCTGCGGATCGTCCAGCAGCCGGATCCGCCCCAGCCGCCGCGGATTCGTCATCGCCAGGCGCGGCCCGGCGTCAGTCACCAGTTCCATCTTCCAGTAGGGGGGTCGTTCGTGTGCCTGGCCATAGACCTCGAAATGGCCGCCCATCCCGAAGTGCATCACCGGCCACGGTCGGCGATCCAGCTCCATCCACAGGTACTTGCCCTTGCGGCCTACGCCCAGCACCCGGCGCCCGCGCAGATGGCGCGCGAATGCCGCTGGCAGCACCCCGGCATAGACAATTCGATCATCTGCCGCCCGCGCAGCCACAATCCGCCGCCCGACGAGTGCGGCCTCGGCCTTCTTGCGCTCGCGTTCGACTTCGGGGAGTTCGGGCATGGTGCGCGCAGAATACCGACGCCTGTCGTGGAGGGCGAGGCGACGGAAACAGGCAGGACCCGCCTGCCGAGCGAAACCCCGGTCAGCGAGCGCGACGTCGCTACCCTTGTGCCACCGGCAGGTGGAGCTCACGGGACATCGAAAGTTGTCCCGCGGCCGGGAGCTGAGTATAGTTGCATCTCGTAATCCATCGGGAGTGATGCTGATGCACTTTGAAGACCCCGCGACGACGCTGGAAGACCTCACGGCCCGGATTGTCTCGATCCGGGACTCTCTTTGACTTGCCTGCCAAAATCGCCCGCCGCAAGGAACTCGAAGAGCAGATGGGCCAGCCGGGCTTCTGGGATGTCCAGGACAAGGCCCGGGGCGTCGTGGACGAGCTCAAGAGCCTCAAGGCGGTCATTGAGCCGATTCAGGCCGTCCTGAGGCAGTCTCAGGACGCCCGCGCGATGTACGAGCTGGCCCGGGAGGCCGGCGACGACGAGAGCCGGGCGGAACTCGACAACGAACTGACACGCCTCAAGGAGGGCGTCGAGCGCGTCGAGCTCATGACGCTGCTGTCGGGCAAGAACGACGCGGCCGACTGCTTCTTCTCGATCCAGGCCGGCGCGGGCGGGACGGAGGCCTGCGACTGGGCCGAGATGCTCCTGCGGATGTACCTGCGTTACTTCGAGCGCAACGGCTACAGCGTGCAGGAACTGGCCCGTACCGACGGGGAAGGGGCCGGCATCCGCAGCATCACCATGAAGGTTGAGGGGTCCTACGCGATGGGTTACCTCTCGTGCGAGCGGGGCGTGCATCGGCTGGTGCGGATCAGCCCGTTCGACGCCAACAAGCGACGGCACACCAGCTTCGCCGCCGTCGACGCGCTGCC
>CAZQEN010000122.1:0-19503 GCA_964591605.1 uncultured Planctomycetales bacterium | reverse complement strand
AGGTTGTTGACGTGGGGACGTTGGCGCGGCTCAGCAGGTGGACGGCGGTGCGGCCCTCGCGCGTGCGGCGGAGCGAGAGTTCGACGCAGGGCGGGGCGTCGGTGGTGACGGCCGGGTCGGGCCAGAGTTCGCGGGCCACCTGGCCGATGAAGTCGCGCAGACGCGGATGGTGGGCCTGGAGGAACCGCACGTCCACCGGGCCGTAGATGGCGGCGACGCGGCCCTGGCCGTGGGTGGCGAGCGTGGCGGCGATCTCGCCGTTCTTACGCGTGTCGGCGATGGGGTAGCGGTAGCCGACGGCTTTGGCCTCGCGCAGCGTCACCTTCTGCCAGACGCCGTTGGCGTTGGTCAGGCCGGTCGGCGCGAGCAGCTCGGCGGCGGCCTCCCGCGGCGGGCCGTCGAACTCCACGCCGAGTGCCTTCTGGAAGTGTTTCGCCGCGCCCACGCCGGTGAGCAGCAGCCGGCCGCCCGCTTCGACGTGGGCGAGGACCTCATCGCGCGTCTCATCGGGCAGGATCTCCCAATCGGGCACGACGACGAGCGGATACTCGCGCACGCGGCCGCGGATCTGGTGTTCGGCCAGCACGTCCACGCTGTAGTGGAGTTCGAGCAGGGCATGCATCGCGCCCAGGAGCGGGTCCATCGTCCCGCCGCCGATCGCGCCGACCTTGTCGGAGCGGACCCGCATCTGGGCGGTCGACATCAGGACGGCCGCCTGCGGGATCGACGTGCTCTGATGGCTGACCGGCTGGCGGGCGCGGCAGAAATCGGCGACCTGGCCGGCGGTCTCGATGATCGAGTCGGTGAAGTGGCCGCTCCGCGTGGGGTTGTAGTAGATCTGGAAACCCCCGCCCTGCATGAGCACGACGGCCGCCTCCTGCTGCAGGTGCACGGCCGGCTTGTGGTTTTTGGGCATCCCGGCGACCTGGTACGCGAAGCCCCACGCCATCAGGTCCCAGGGCATGCCGGCGCTGGCCAGATACCGGGCCTCGATGCGGGCGCGTTCCACCGAGATGTTCGGGTCATAGTCGCCTGAGAGGAAGTCCACCTTCGCGACGACCGGCTTGGGCACAAACGTGGTGTACATCCAGTTGCTGGTGACCTGGGCCCACGGGCACGCCGCGTGGATCGCATCGACTCAGTGGGCGACGTATTGCTCGAAGTGGCGGCGCTGGAATGCCTTCCACTCCTCCCAGTGCGGCTCGCCTTTCTTGCGCGGGGCGTCGCCCAGGCCGGTCTCCTTCTTCCATGCGGCCAGAGCGGCCGGCGAGTAATCGAGCACCGCCGCCCAGCATTCGCCGTCGACCCAGGCCCCGTCGAGATGGTACTTCGTGATCGCCTCCTTGAGCTGCGGGATCATGCGCTGATCGACGTAAGGGCCAAAGACGCTCGTCGCAGTGGTGCTGGGTTTGCCGTCGGCGCCGATCGCCGCCCATTCGGGATGTTCTTTGACGGCCTGCGAGTCCCAGAGGCCCGAGAAGTGGATCGACAGCGCGACCCCCCGCTGCGCGGTCGCCTTCCGCCAGATCGCCAGCGAGTCCCTGACGATGCCGGGGGCGGATGGCCCCACCTCTGACGGATAGCCCAGCCAGCCGGCGTGGCCCTTGCAGTCGTATTGCACGCTGTGGGGTTTGATGCGGTCGAGCAGCTTCTCGACGTTGGCTTCCTCGACGTCCGCCCCCAGCGTTTTGTCGCTCTCCTGCGGATGCAGATCGAAGTGCAGACCGAAGAACATCTCCGAGCGAAGCACGGCGGGGCGGGATGAGGGGGCGGATTGAGCGAAGGCGAGCGGAGATGCACCCAGCAGGCCCGAGAAAACCAGGAACGCGCAGCGATGTACCATGAGCCAGACTCCTTGATGCAACCGTCGTTGAAACCGAACCTGGGGTTGCGGCAATCACGCCGTCAGGCCGTGAGAGCTTCGATGATGTTCCAGAATGGAAGCGACCTGACGCGCGATTCCAGTTCGGGTGCGATGCGTGCGTCCCGCCACAGCACGGTGCAGAATGCCTCGTAACTGCCGAGTTCGGCATACCAGCCGGCCAGGTAAGAGAGCGCGTGCTCCTTCGGGTTGGATGGTGGGGGAGACGGGCGGGACTTCAACCATCGCTCCACCGCCTGTCCGTAATCGGGATAGACGGCCTTGATGGCAGAACACATCAGTCTTTCCAGCGAATTCTGGTTGGGCACGCCTTCGGATACGGGGTCGGCGGCATGCCACTCCGCCAGAACGATCGTCGTCCCACCATCATCCAGCGTGACGAGGTTCGGCGGCGAGAGCCGCGCGCCCCCCTCGCATTCACGGGCGAGGGCAACGATGCCTTCAAAGGACAGAACCGGTGTCGCTCCTGCGGTGCCATCGGCGTTGACGTCTGAGTCGCAGTTCAAGATGAGTCTCGTCAGCACCTTCTGGCTGCGCGTGTTCAGGCGCATCCGGGCAAGCGGCAGGATCTGCGTCTTGCTTCCAGCAGGAACGACGCGGATAAACTCACCTGAACGCGAATGGAAGCCGTATTCGCCACTTCCTCTCACCAGCAGTCCCCAGGGATCGGAGACGGGAACACGCGTCTTGCCTTTGAGGCCCGGATCGCTGCATCCGAAATGCTGAAGCATTCCGGCCCAGAAGGCGCGATCGTGGAAGCCCTCGCACAGAATGTAGCTCTCTGCCTGAATCACCGCAGATCGTTCTCGATTTGAGTCCGGGCGAGCGCCGCCTCTTCTCCACTGAGCCGGACCGCTGACAATTCGCCCTCTTTGAGCTGCACCCGGATGATGGCCAGGGAGGACAATTCCTGTTCGGGCAAGTTACTGATAAGGGCGTCTATCAACTCCAGGCTGTGCGTCGCGGCGATCACCTGCGTCTTACGGTGGCTCGCAGCCACGATTGCCTTCGCAAGTTGACGGATCGCGGCCGGATGCATGTGCACTTCCGGCTCTTCGAGCAGGATCAGGCTGTTGGGCGGTGCTGCAAGTTCAAGCGCTTCCCGCAGAAGCACGCGCACACCATCTCCTGCGAGCGATACCGGCTGCGCCCCCGAGTCGTAGACGAGATAGACGATCGGCTGGTTCTGCTGCGTCAGTATCTGGATGTCATCCAGGGACGGAATCAGTTCTGCCAGCAGGGACTTCGCGTCTTTTCTCAGCCCTCTTTCTGCCACCTCCGTGTAAAGCTCGTGAAGGGGCCTCTGGCCATTCCGGCTCATTGGCTCGATAAGTCGCACGTCGGCGACGTCGCTCAGTGGTTCCACTCTCTTGACCGGCTGGCTGGACGGCGCCGGCAGATTCTCACCCTCGCCCATATCGCGCACCGCAGCCGAAGACACGAGAAAACCCGCGTCAGGTGTGGGCTGCTGCCTGAAAACGTCGACTACCCGGGTCTTTCCCGAACCGAGGGAGATGATGATTCGAGCCCACTTGGCCTGTTCGCCGCGGAGGGTATAGATCAGCCATCTTTGGGGGAATTGCAGATCGTGCCTTCGCTGGAGCACCGAATTGACCGCCGCGCTGGGATCCCTGTTCGCGGAGATCAGGAGCGCGTCGAGTATGGTGCTCTTTCCAGAGTTATTCGGACCAATCAGGAACGTAATGGGCGCAAGGTTGCATATCTTGCCGCTCTTGATTCCCCGGAGGTCGCGAATACTCAGATGCTTGATCATCCTCGCGTTCCTTGCCGACTGCCTCTTGGCAAACATCATACAGCCGGAGGTGACTCGAAGTCCATGACGGCTTGACACCCCCCCCTTGCGCTCTGATGATGCGATTTGCGCGAGAGCCGGCGAGACGCCGGTGCCACACCCACGGGCAGGATGCCCGTGCCACATGAATTGACCGGCAGGGTGCCGGTCCCACACGGAACGGGAGCGATGCATCATGGCAGTTGAGAAGCTGGCGGTGGAGATCCTGGATACGATTGCCAAGACGGGGCAGGAGCCGGCGACGGTGATTGCGCGCCTCAAGGGCCTGGCGGTGGAGACGCCGTCGTGGGGATACGCCGACACCGGCACGCGGTTCGGCAAGTTCGTGCAGGCGGCCGCCGCGCGGACGATCCACGAAAAGCTCGATGACGCCGCGCAGGTCCATAAGCTCACGGGCATCTGCCCGACGGTGGCGGTGCACGTGCTGTGGGATTTCCCGAGCGGCTTCGACCCGGCGCTCGTCAAATACGCGCAGGGCAAAGGCGTCCAGATCGGCTCGATCAACCCGAATGTCTTCCAGTCGCAGATGTACAAGTACGGCAGCTTCGCCAACCGCAACCCTGAGACGCGCCGCAAGGCGATCGGCCACTGCCTCGACTCGGTCGAGATCGGCAAGCAGACGCGCAGCGAGTACCTCTCGCTCTGGTTCGCCGACGGCACGAATTACCCCGGCCAGGACGACATCCGGGCCCGCAAGCACCGGTTCATCGACGGCCTGAAGGAAGTGCACAAGGCCATGCCCCCCTGGATGACCATGCTCGTCGAGTACAAGCCGTTCGAGCCGGCGTTCTATCACACCGACATCGCCGACTGGGGCATGGCCCTGCTGCTGGCGAAGGCGGCCGGGCCGCAGGCCAAAGTTCTGGTGGACACCGGGCACCACTACCAGGCCCAGAACATCGAGCAGATTGTCGCGTGGCTGATTGACGAGAACATGCTGGGGGGTTTCCACTTCAACGACCGCCGCTATGCCGACGACGACCTGACCACCGGCAGTATCGACCCGTATCAGGTCTTCCGCATCTTCAACGAGATCGTCGCCGTCGAGGCCGAGCGCGGGAGCGAGCTCAAGATCGCCTACATGGTCGACCAGTCGCACAACCTCAAACCCAAGATCGAGGCCATGATCCAGACGGTAACGACGATCCACGAGCTGTTCGCCAAGGCGCTGCTCGTCGACCGGGCGAAACTCCGCGATGCCCAGGCGAAAGAGGACATCGTCGGCGCCGAAGAGGTCCTGCGCCGCGCATTCTTCACCGACACCCGTCCGCTCATCGGCTACGTCCGGCAGGAAATGGGCCTGGAGCCCGACGCCCTGGCCGCCCACCGCGCCAGCGGCTACGAAGCCCGCGTGGCCAGGGAACGCACCGAAAAGCACGGCGCGGCCAAAGAGGCGAGCTACGCGTGAATCCAGAGCGGTCAGCACTCTGTGGGTCTGGCCACTCTTTCAGGCGTCCACGAGCGGGCCCCGTCTGGTCGCCGCAGCGACGACCTCGGCTGGGCGGGACCTTCCTCCATCACAGGTCCGGCCCGGTCCGCCGAAGGTGAGATTCGCCGTGACGAACAGGCCGGACCTGCAACCGCGCTCTCGAACTCATTGCCACACCCTGCTCGCCAATCAGCCAGAACGGGATTTGACTGTCCCCGCGCGTCTTGTTAGAAGGGCCACTCTGGGCATCAGGTGGGGGGAGCCGGCGGGGGACGACCCTTGCCGCACGTGACGGTCAGGTGTTGCAGACCTGAAAAAGCATCCCGATGGGCCGGCCGCTCGATCGATTCTGCGTTTTCCTGCTGGGTGGTGCACTGTTGTTCGCATCGACCGGCCTCACGCCGTTCTGGCGGGTGCCGGCGGTCGGCAGCGCCGCGCCGGACGAGGCGGGCGAGTGGTTTCCCTGCCGGGATCACCACTGCGGTTGCGTGGATGCGGCCATGTGCCGCACGCATTGCTGCTGCTACCCCAAATCGGCCCCTCCCGTTGGCAAACCGGCCGGCGGCTCCTGCTGCAGCACGTCCGAAGAGGACTCGAAAGAGACCGATACCCGCGCGCCGGCGCGCGAGTGTGGTGCCCCGAGCGGCCGCCTCGTGATCCGCTCGGCCGAGTGCGCGGGTCGGAGCATGTTCTGGGTACTCACGGCGTTCTGCTGCCATCTGCCGCCTCCGCGGTTTGTCTTCGAGCGGCCGGTCCGCCGGGCCCCGGTCGATCTGGCGGTCCCCGTCCTGACGGATCAAACCTTCCTGCCCCCTGACCCGCCGCCTCCGCGGGCGGTCTGACTCCCCATCCACCTGGAGCATGTGCGAGAAGCGGTCAAGCCGCCGGAGCCCCGACCGTCCGGGAGCGGGCTCGTGGGCGTGATCGCAGGCTGCCCCTTCATGGACGCGGCCCGGATCGACGTTCTCACACGCGCACACAGATCAGGGTCCACCTTCTCCCGTATCAGGAGAACGAATGCCTCGAAGAGGTTTCACGCTCATCGAGGTGCTGGTGGCCGTTGGCGTGATTGCGATTCTGCTGGGGATCCTGCTGCCCGCACTGGCGGGCGCGCGGCGATCGGCGAGAGCGGCCGGCTGCGCGAGCCAGATGCGGCAGATCGGGATCGCGACCCTCCTGTACGCGCATGCCAACCGCGATCAGCTTCCTCGAAGCACCCACTCGGCACTGGCCCATCGGGTCATGCCGTGGGGCTATGCCCTCATGCCGCTGCTGGGCGGCCGCACGTACACCGGCCCCGGCCCGGCCTGGGACGCGCTGTTCAACGGGCTGTACCGCTGCCCGGAAGATGAGCGGCGCAAGGCCTGGAGCTACGGCAAGAACGTGTGGTTCGAGCTCACGCCCGGCGAAACGGGCGAGATCGACGGCGTGGCCGTCGGCCCGACCTACACCACGACGGGGAGCGTGCGCCGGCCTGGATCCGTGGTGCTCTACGGAGAACTGGGCAGCGGGGCGATGGTGGATCACATCATGGCCCATTTCTGGTACCTCGGGGGAGCTCCCGAGGTGGATGCGAAGCGGCACGGGACGAGGAGCAATTATGTGTTTCTCGACGGGCACGCCGAGCTCAGAGAGTTCAAGACGACATTTGACCGCCAGGCCCGCCTCGACCTCTGGAGGCCGGGGCGGACGAAGTAGTCGGCGGTCGGCCCGGCACAGGTCGGGAAGGAGAGAGAGAATGATCGACAGAACGGTTTCTCTTCGTTGGGGTTGCCTGGGGTTTGTGCTGTATCTCGGCTTGTCGGCCGCGACCTCGCCGGCCGCCTATGTGACGCCGCAGATCGGCGGCGGGCAGGTCGGCATGGGGTCGGCGCCGATGAAGCACGCCGATGTGATGTTCGACGGTGCGAGCATCACGGTGCACGTCGACGAAACGGTCGAGACGCCGCTGCTGCGGCCGCTGACCCCGCCGGACGAGTTTGACCCGGCCCAGCCGTGGGCGGTGCTGCAGAACAAGGCCTACAACTTCCAGTACGCGTGGAACCCCGGCGGCTTCATCACGCTGCCCGGCGGAACCGGGATCTGGATCGAACGAGTGCATCATGACGCCGGCCTCGAGTGCTACCTGCGGCCGCCGGCCTCGTCTCTCTACGAGCCCGTCTTCACGGCCGACGGCAGCCGGTGGCAGTGGAGCGGCGCGATGCAGCACAACGTGTACGCGGTCCTGAACCCCGCGGAGAATCAGTACTCCGCCACGTACCGCGTCTACATCGGCGACGCGGCCACGGGAGTTCCGTTGACCGCTTACGGCAGTGCCCAGGTCACGTGGACCTGGAATGCGACGCCGGTGCCGGAACCGGGCTGCGCGGGCGTCATGGGTCTGGCCGCCGCGGCGCTTGCGGGCAGAGGTCAACGGAGGTGGAGAGCGCGCGACGCCGTGGGCGCGTGAATCTGCCGACCGGTCTCGGGCGCCTGGCGTATCCCCATCATCGTGACCCCACCCTTTGCTTCTCAAAGGGTGAACCACCCTGCTCTCGGGTGGCATGGGCCGCGCACTCGCTGCCCGTGCGAACGGGTCACGGGCAATCTGCATCCGCGATGGCGGATGTCCCGGCGCGCCGGGATACTCGCTGCCCGTGTGCACCGGCCACGGGCGGTCTGCCTCTGCGATGGCGGATGTCCCGGCGCGCCGGGACCCACCCGTCTGCCTCTGAAGTCTGGATACACCCCCGCGCCGGGCCTGGCCATTTTCCGCGTCGCGTCCGCCGCTTGTGGTGCAGGCGTCCCGCCTGCGCTGTTTGTGCTGCAGGCGTCTCGCCTGCGCCGTTTGTGGTGCAGGCGTCTCGCCTGCACGCGCAGCCGAGACGGCCGCACCACCACTTTGGCCATCATTCCCGGAAGAGCTGCCCAGCCCCCCCGCGCGCCGCCTGCGCGGGGCATCCGATCCTGGGCGTGGTCTGGTAGAATAAGGGGTGGGTCCCCCTGGCCTCTGGCCCACGCGGAGATGCGGATGCACCGGTTGGGATGGGTATTGGTGGCTGCGCTGGCGGCGGCTGAGGTGGGCGCTGCGCCCGTCACCCCGGAGCGGGCGCGGCGGGTGGCCCGCGGTTGGGCCTCGCGGGAGGCCCGCGTCCGAGGGCTCGACGCATCGCCAGCGACGGCCGCCGGCGGTCTCTTGCGGCCGGGGGCCTCTGCGGAGCCAAAGGCCCTGGCGGATGCGGATGGCCGGCTCGTGGGATACCACGTCCGGCTGCCGGGCGGCGGGTGCGTGGTGGTGGCGGCCGATGACCGCATCGGGCCGATTCTGTTCTCCTCGAATGTCAATGATCTTGACCTGCAGGCCACACCGCTGGCCGGGCTCCTGTGGGAGGGGTTCGGAAAACGGCTGGAGGAGATGGAGGCGCGGGAATCGGCAGCCACCGCGGGGGCGGCCGATGAGTCGGTTCCCGCCGGGCGAGACGCCTTCACTCCGGGCGGCCAGGCCGCACGCCCGCCGGACTCGCCCGATGGGCTCTTGACGGAAGATGCCCTGGCCGTGGCTACGGCCTGGCTTCGGATCGAAGCGGAGGACACAGGAGGTCCCCTTCCGGGCGGTCCATCGACGCTCCCCCTGCTGACGGGTCCGGTGCGAAGAGGACCGTTGCTGCGCACCCGCTGGCATCAGGGTGTGCCGTTCTGGAACCAGTGCCCGCGGTACTACGACGGGCGGCAGTGCCTGGTGGGATGCGTCGCGACGGCCATGGGCCAGCTCCTGCGCTTCTGGCAGGGGCCGCTCCACGGAACCGGCGCCAGGTGCTATACGTGGTTCAACGGGCGGGAAAACGTCGAACTCTGCGCGGATTACGCCAGCGGTCTCTACGATTGGCGCTATATACCCGAGGAAGCCTCTCAAATCGAACGGGAGGAAACGGCCGAGCTGTCCTATCATTGTGGCGTGGCCGTCTCCATGACCTACGGCCCCCTCGAATCGGTCAGCGCCGGCGACCGGGTGGGGCCGGCGCTGGAAGCATACTTCGGCTTCGCACCGGGCGGCGTGGCCGCTTTTCGCCGTCAGCAGTCCGACGAGCTCTGGTATCAGCAGATCCGCGAACAGATCGTCGTGGGCTGGCCGGTGATCTTCGCCCTGGGCCCGCATGTGGCCGTGGCCGACGGCTACAACGACGACGGACGGCTGATTCATCTGAACATGGGCTTCGGCGGGGCGAATGACGGGTGGTATCAACTCGCGGCGCCGCCGTTCGGCTGGATGAACAGCGCGGTGGGCCTGCACGCCCGTCCAGCGTCGTACGGCGGCAGCCCGCGGACGAGGGTGGTCATGCCGGACGGCCTTTCCGGCGAGTACGCGACCATCCAGGCCGCGATCAACGCAGCGGGCGACGGCGATCAGATCGTGCTCCAGCCCGGAGTATATACCGGCTGGGGAAACCGGGATCTGGATCTGTGGGGCAAGGCGATCACGGTGCGCAGCGTGAACCCGGCCGATCCCGCGGTCGTGGCCTCCACTGTGATCGACTGCCAGGGATCGCCCGCCCAGCCGCACCGCGCGTTTGTCCTGCACAGCGGCGAGACGCGATCGTCGGTGATCGCTGGGCTCACAATCACCGGCGCGCTCTCCGGCGACGGGGTTTACGAGCGCGAACTGGTGCCGGGTGCGGGGGCGGCGGGCGGGGCGGTGCTCTGCGTCGATGCCAGCCCGTCGATCGTCAACTGCGTGCTGCGCAGGAACGTATCCGGCGCCGACGGCGGGGCGGTGGCCAGCCTCGGGGCGGGCGGGCCGATGCTCGTGAACTGCGTTCTGAGCGGAAACGCAGCGACCGGCCGGGGCGGGGCGGTGTATGCGGCAGCGGGTTCTGCCGAACTCTCGCATTGCGTGATCGCCGGCAACACGGCCGTCTCCGGCGGCGGGGCTTTCGCCAGCGACGCATCCGCGCTGCGGCTGACCGGCTGCATCCTGTGGGATAACGCTCATCAGGGAGCCGCCGGCGAGGCCGCCCAGATCACGCTGGCCTCGGGCGTGCCCGAAGTGAACCAGTGCGCGGTCCAGGGCTGGACGGGTCAGTGGGGCGGCAGCGGCAACGTGGTGGAATCGCCGGCCGGCCCGTTCATCGATGGGGATGGCGCGGACAACACGTGGGGAACCGGCGACGACAATCCCCGCCTGCGACGCGGATCGGTCTGCATCAATGCCGCGGAGGCGGCGGCGCTTCCCGAAGACGCGGCGGACCTCGACGTCGACGGCGACCGCGTCGAGCCGCTTCCGCGCGACCTCGATGGCAATCCGCGCGTGTTCGTCGCAGCGGGTCGGCCCGACATCGGGCCGTATGAGTACGGGTCGTTCCAGGACTGCGACGGCAACGGCGTTGCGGATGCCCAACAGCCGGACGCCGACGCGGACACCCGCATCGACGCGTGCGACAATTGTCCGGCCGCGGCCAATCCCGATCAGAAGGACACGGATCACGACGGCCTGGGCGATGTCTGCGACGACGACGACGACAACGACGGCGTGGCGGATGCGGCCGACGGCTGTCCGGTGTTTGCCGACGCGGATCAGCCGGACGCGGACGGCGACGGCAGAGGCGACGCGTGCGACAACTGCCCGGCCGTCGCCAACGATGATCAGCGCGATACCGACGGCGACGGTGTCGGTGACGCGTGTGAGCCGGCGATCCTCTTTGTGAACGCCGCGGCCGCGGGGCGAAACGATGGCACGAGCTGGGCCGACGCGCTGCGCAGCCTCGACGAGGCGCTCCTTCAGGCCGCCGGCTCGGGCGGCCGCACGCGCGAGATCTGGGTCGCGCGCGGCACCTACACGCCCGGCACCGCCCAGGGCGTACCGGGGATCCCCAATTCGGCCGCACTGCGGCTGGTGGATGCGCTGGAGGTATATGGCGGCTTTTCCGGCCACGAGACGGCGCGCGAGCAGCGCAACCCCGACCCGCTCACCAACGGGACCGTCCTGAGCGGGGACATGCTCGGCAATGACGTGGCCGACGCGCCGCGGTGGGATCTCTCGCAGCAGGACAACGCGGTGGCCGTCGTGGATGCCGGCCAGACCCGCGGAAGCGTTCTCGACGGCTTCACGATCACCGCGGGAAACTCGAATCACATCGGCGGCGGCCTGATCGTGCGGGGCGGAGACGTGACCGTCCGGCGGTGCCGGTTCATTAGGAACCGGGCGGTCCGGGGCGGCGCGGTGCTCATCCAGGGCGGAACGCCCGTGTTCTCGCGGTGCCTGTTCGCCCGGAACCTCGCGGACGAGTCCGGCGGGGCGATCTTCGCGCCGGCCGGGGAGACACTCGTCGAGAACTGCATTTTTGCGGGCAACTCCGCCTCGAGCGGCGGCGCCGTCAGCCTGTCGAATGCCGGCGTACTCGACCTGCGGCTCTCCACTCTGTATGCGAACCGGGCCGCCAACGAAGGCGAAGCGTTATTCACGTCCGGCACGCTGCGAGCCTCCAGTTGCATCTTCTGGGGGGAATCCCGCGAGGGCGACCTCACCGCGCGCGGGCAGATCCGCAACACCCTGCCGACCTCGCCGTCCATCCACGACTGCTGCGTTCAGAGCTGGTCGGGCACGATCGAAGGCGACAACCTCCTCAAGGTCCATCCCTGGCTCGTCAACCCGGCCGGGCCCGACGGCGTCTTCGGGACCGGCGACGACGACTACCGCCTGCAGCCGGCGTCGCCGTGCATCGATGCCGGCGATCCGGCGTTCGTGCCGCAGCCCGGTGAAACGGATATGGCCGGCGAGCCCCGCCTGCAGTTCTGCCGCGTCGACATGGGGGCGCACGAGTCGCCGCTCCTGCGCGACTGCGACGGCAGCGGGGTGGCCGATTCGTGCGAACTGGCCGGCGGCCAGGGGGCGGACTGCAACCGCAATGGCGTGCCGGACGCCTGCGAGGTGATCCTGCAGACCCGCGCGGTTGTTTCCGACGCGCGGAGCGGGCGCGTGCTTCTGTTCGACGCGGCAGGGGTGTTCGACCGTTTCCTGGAGGTAGGTTCGCCCTTCCAGCCCGGCGCGCTGGCGGTGGACGCCGCTCGGAACATCTATGCGGCTAACGCCGCCGATCACTCCATCTGGCGGTTCTCACACCGCACCGGCGCCCTGCAGATCCGCTACGCCGATCCGGCGCTGGTGGATCCGTCGGCCATGCTGCTGGCCGGTCCGTCGCTGTACGTGGCCAGCGCGGGCACCAACAGCGTGGTCGAGTTTGACGTGCCCAGCGGGCGGTTCGTTCGCACCGTGATTGCCGGCGGCGCCGGCGGACTCGACGGCCCCTCGGCGTTTCTGTTCGCCCCGGACAATACTCTGCTCGTGTCCAGTGCCCGGACCGATCAGATCCTGGCCTACGACTCGGCGACGGGCGAATTCGACCACGTTTTCGCGGAGGGCGGCGATCTGGACGATCCCGGCGCGATGCTGGCGATGGCCCGCAGCGTGCTGGTGGCCAGCCGCGGGACGGATGCCGTCCTCGAATACGCGTACGACGGGACGTATCTCGGGCCGTTCATCCGCCCGGGCAGCGCGGGGCTCTCGCGGCCGGCGGGCATGAGCTGGGGCGGGGGCGGCATTCTGGTGTGCAGCCAGGGCAGCAACCGCATTCTCGCGTTCGATGCCCGCGACGGGGCGCCCATCGACCGCGATCGAACGCGGCGCGGCATTCAGGCCGAGTATACCAGTGGAAAGCGGCTTCAGGAGCCCCGTGCCATCACCTTCGTCTCGCCGAACGAGTGCAACCGGAACGGCATCCCCGACCTGTGCGAGATCGCCGACGGATCAAGCCCGGACTGCAACCGGAATCAGGTTCCCGATGTGTGCGAGGGGGATAGCGACGGCGACGGCACCGCGAATGCGTGCGACACCGACGATGACAATGACGGCATCCTCGACGACGGCGACCGCAGCATCGTCATCGGCGATCACCCGTGCACCGGCGGGGCGACGACCTCCTGCGATGACAATTGCCTGGCCATCCCCAACCCCGACCAGGCGGACGCCGACGGCGACGGCATCGGCGACGTGTGCGACCGGCCGATCCTGGTCGATGGGCGGGCGGCCGGCAGCAACGACGGCACGACCTGGGCCAACGCGTTTGTCGATCTGCAGGACGCCCTCACCGCCGCCCGCGAGCGGGGCGGTTTTGTCGAGATCTGGGTGGCCCAGGGCACGTATCGGCCGGATGGCGGAACCCTGGACCGGACGGCCACGTTTCAACTGCCACCGGGGGCTGCGATCTATGGCGGCTTTGCGGGCGGGGAGGCGATTCGCGCCCAGCGGCGGCCGCTCGATCGCCCGACGATCCTGACTGGAGATCTCAAGGGCGACGACGCAGCGCCCGGCGGAGGCACGTCGGACAACAGCTTTCACGTCGTCTCCATCGCCGGGGGGGATTCGAGCGTGACCCTCGACGGTTTTGTCATCACCGGCGGCAATGCCGACGGGCCGGCCGCGAATGATGACGGCGGAGGCCTGCTGGTTCGTGATGCCCGTCCCACCATCGCCCAGTGCCGCTTCGAAAGCAACCGGGCCCGGCGTCGCGGCGGGGCCGTGTTCTGCGGGTACTACGCCAGTCTGACGCTGGTGAGCTGCGGCTTCACCGGCAATCGCGCGGCACGCGGCGGCGGCGTGGCGGCCGACCGCGGCTCCAGCCCCACGCTCACCAACTGCATGCTGGCCGGCAACGACGCGCGGCTGACCGGCGGCGGCCTGAACGCGGAGCGCGGCGGCAACCTCACGCTCCTGAATTGCTCGTTTTCGGGCAACACCGCACGCGAAGGAGGCGGTGTCTACGTCCGCGATGCCGCGATCACTGTGGTGAACAGCATCCTGTGGGGCAATCGCGCGGGCTGGGCGACCGGGGCGGCGGCGCAGATCAACACCGCCGCGGGAGACGATACGGTCGTCTCGACGTGCGTCCAGGACGATACGCCCGGAGACGACATCGTGTATCCGGGCACGGGCAATTCCGACGCGGACCCGCTGTTCCTGCGCATGCCGGATGACGGAGGGGATGGATGGGGTGTCGGCGGCAACGATGATTTCGGCAACCTGAGGCTGCGGCCGAATTCACCCGGCATCGATGCGGCAGTCAGTGGGGCCATCCCGCTGGACTCGGCCGATCTCGATGGCGACGGCAGCCGGGGCGAACTGCTGCCGCTGGACATCGAGCGATACGTGCGGTTCTTCAAGGCGGATCCCGCCGAGAAGGAGACGCTGGCCGACTGGGGAGCGTATGAGTACCAGCCGGACTGCAACGGCAACGGCCTCCTCGATACCTGCGAGGCGAGCTGCGGCCCGCCCGACGGCGTGTGCGATCGCGCCGGCTGCGGCACGGTCGCCGACTGCAACCGCGACGGCGTTCCCGACGAATGTCAGGGCGACGCCGACGGCGACGGCAAGCCGGACGTGTGCGAGGCCGTCTACGGCGACCTGGACGCCGACGACGATGTGGATCTGACCGACTACGGCCTCTTCCAGCGGTGCATGGGCAGCTTGAAGACTTCCCCGAATGATGCCCGCTGCCTCCGGGCAGATCTCGACTTTGACGGCGATGTCGATTCGGTCGATGCCAACCTGCTGGCCCGGTGCATCGTCGGGGCGAACCGACCGGTCAATCCGCAGTGCCGGCCGTGAAAGGAAACGGCCCTTCGGCTCGAATTGCTCTTTTCTGAAGCTGCTCGAAGTCACCGACGGCAGATCCCTGGCGTCCTGAGTCCTGTTTCCCGTTTTTTTGCTTGAAAGCGGCCATCGAGTCTGTGTAGGATAAGCGTGTTCCCGTCCAGGGCCGGACGGACCACAGCAGGATTGACAACTCTCCTTGTCTGCATGGCCGTTCGCAGACATCCGGTCTGGATTTCGAGTTTCTCCTCTTGTCCTGCGGGCACGCGGGCTCACGGGGAGAGACATTCATCACCTCCGCCCAAGGTTGAGCATGAGGAGTCTGTCATGCGCCCGGTCAAGCACGGTGTCTACGAACGGCCGGCGGGCCGGATCACGCCATTTCAGGGAGCTCCATGGATGGCACGTATGGATCACCCCCATCAGGCAGGGGCCAGCGGTGGTGATCACAGCAAATACCCCTTCAGAGGAGAACCAGAAGTGAAGGCATCGCATCTCCGCTGTTCGAGTGTCCTCCGGATGTCGATCGTCGTGGCCTGTTTGCTGTTCATCGGCACATCTGCACGGGCGGCACCGGTCGGATCAGCCTTTATATACCAGGGTCGGATGGTTCAAGGTGGTCAACCTGCCGATGGCGCGTTCGATTTCACGTTTACGCTGTGGGACTCGGCGGGCACGGGCGACCCGCCCGCCGGTGGAAACCAGATCGGCGGCGTGGTCAGCAACCCCGGGACCGTCGTCAGCCAAGGTCTGTTCACCGTGCAGGTCAACGAGGCCGGCGAGTTCGGCCCCAACGAATTCCCGGGCGAAGCTCGGTGGCTGCAGATCACGGTAAACGGCACGCCGCTGTCGCCGCGTCAGCCACTGATGGCGACGCCGTACGCGCAGTATGCGGTCAAAGCAGGCCCCAGCCCGCTCAGCATCCCGTTTGATGGGGAGGCCAACGTAGCCATCCAGGCGCTGATCGACCTCGAAAACACGCGGACCACCAGCAACGCGTACGCCGGCATCTTTCGCGTCCGCAGTCCGGTGGACAATTCGCGTGCTCTCACTGGTTTGGCAACCGGTGCCTCGGGCCTGACTTACGGCGTGTGGGGGGAAGCCATCAGTGCGGGCGGTGTGGGCGTCTACGGCGAAAGCGCCGGTGACGGAGTTTACGGGAAATCCACCGCGACATCCGGCACCGGTCACGGCGTTCGTGGTGAGACGGCCAGCGTGACGGGCTACGCTGGCTATTTTGTCGGCGGGCGAAACTACTTCTCCGGCAACGTCGGTATCGGCATCGATACGCCGATCAGTTCTCTGCACGCGCAGGCGCCGCAGGCGGTAGCGCGCATGGTCTCCACGGGTGCCCTCAACGGTTCTGTACTCGTGCTCCAGAACAATACGGCGTCGCCGAACTACCTGGGCGCGATCAACTTTGCCAGCGCCGGCAGCACGCCGGGACAAATCGGCTATCTGCCCAGCCATGATATGGCGTTTCGGGTCAACGGTGTCGAGCAGATGCGCATCGACGATGACGGCGATCTGGGCGTCGGGACCGCGTCTCCGACCGCCCGGCTGCACGTCTCGGGAAAACCCGGCGCGCCCGCCGTGAGGGCCGTCCAGGCCAACAGCACGGGCGCAGGCGCAGAGTTCAGCGTGCAGAACGCAGGCAACTCCAGCGATGCCCTGCGAGGAGTCCACTTCGGCAACCAGAGCGGCGTTTACGGCGAGACCAATACCGGCATCGGTGTTGAGGGGGTCGCCACTGCGACCAGCGGGATCACCTTTGGAGTCGTGGGCAACGCGCACAGCCCCAACGGGCGTGGCGTCTATGGGGTGGCCGGATTCTCTGAGGTGGGAGCAACGTCTTACGGCATTCTCGGTGAGGAACTTCCAGGTCCCAACTTCGGAATTGCCATCTATGCCATCGGCGAAGTCGGCGCAACCGGCGGCAAGTCTTTTCGCATCGATCACCCCGACGATCCTGAGAATCGGTACCTGCTGCACTATGCCACGGAATCGCCAGAAATCCTCAACTTCTATTCGGGCAACGTCATCCTGAACGCAAGCGGGGAGGCGCTGGTCTACTTGCCGGCGTACTTCGCCAAGATCAATAAGGATCCACGTTACACACTGACACCTGTCGGCGCGGCGATGCCGAATCTTCACGTTGCGGAGGAAATCAGCGAGAAGGCGCTCCAGGCGGGAGAATCTGCCGGTCCGGACAAGATGGCGCCGATCTGCTCGTTCCGAATCTCCGGCGGTGTGGCTGGCGCCAAGGTGTCATGGGAGGTCAAAGCGCTTCGGAACGATCACTGGGTCCGGGACAGGGGGGCACCCGAGGAGGTCGAGAAGCAGGGGGTCGAGCGTGGGAAGTACCAGCATCCCGAGTTCTACAGCCAGCCGCCCGAGAAGGGAATGAACTACGCCGCGAGGAGCCGGGTGGCCTCGGTTGCCAGGTAGTGGCGAGATCGTACCGGTGATCCTCGCAAAGGAGACCAAAAGTCATGAGAGGAATGGACTGTTCTTCTGGAACCATCGACTTGTGTCATCTTGCTATGGCCCTGTTGTTCCTAACCACATCGTCAGCCTGGGCCACGACGCCGCTGGGGACGGGGTTCACGTACCAGGGGCACCTCCAGCAGGACGGGGCTCGCGTGAATGACGCATGCGACTGCCAGTTCTCCTTGTGGGATGACGCGTCGGCGGGTGCACAGGTCGGCCCGACGCGGACGTTCGACGGCGCGGGCAGCAACCCGCCGCCCGTCGTCGTGGCTGACGGTCTGTTCAGCGTAGAGCTCGACTTTGGTGCGGCCGCGTTCAACGACGAGGCCCGCTGGCTGCAAATCGCCGTGGCCTGCCCCTCCGGCGGCGTGCTGCAACCCCTCTCGCCGCGCCAGCCGGTGACGGCCGCACCCTACTCCCTGCAGACGCGCGGCATCCTCGTCGACGCCGCCGGCAACGCCGGCATCGGAACAGGCGCTCCGCTCAGCGCCCTGCACGTATCAGGCGCTGAGAACAACGGCACCAGCGCTGCGTTGCGCATCGCCTCCGGAAGCCAGCAAATGCTCCTCGATGGCAACGAGATCGACACCAACACGTCCGTCGGGCTCTACCTCAACAACAATGTTCCGCACCATGTGCTGCTGGCCAACGGCGGGGGCAGCGTCGGGATCGGAATGACGAATCCGGACGCGCGGCTGGATGTGCTGAACCCGTCGACCAGTGGCGCGGCCAGGGCCGTGGTCGGCAAAAGCGCCAGCACGTCCGGCTATGGCGTCGTGGGGCACACCACCGCGACCAGCGGATCGGGCGTCGGTGTAGCGGGCCAGAGCGACGGCGCCGGAGGCATCGGCGTGCTGGGTTACACGCTCGCCACCAGCGGAGAGAACTACGCGATCTGGGGCTGGAATAACAGCTCTTCGGGCCGCGGCGTGTACGGCCTGTGCTCGGCCACCACGGGCACGAACTATGGCGTGTACGGCGAAAGCCGCGGCACCTCGGGACGGGGCGTGTACGGGCTGGCCGCCGCCACCTCCGGATTCAACTCCGGCGTCTATGGCGAGAGCCATAGCGGCAACGGAACAGGGGTTCAGGGCGTGTGCAACGCCAGCCTGGGGACCGGGGTCCGGGGTGAAGCCGGCGGCTTCGCCGGCGTCGGAGTGCATGGGCTGGCCTCCTCGGCCACCGGAGCCGGCCGGGCCATCTGGGGCCAGGCCAACGATCCAGACGGTTACGCCGGCTATTTCGACGGCCAGTGCTACGTCTCCGGCCGTCTGGGTGTCGGAACGAGCCTCCCGAATCAGAAGCTGCATGTCGTCGGCAACATCTGTGCGACCGGCTCGATCGGGAGCTGCTCCGACGGGAGGTTCAAGACCGATGTTCGGCCGCTGAACGGGGCCCTGGCGAAGGTCCTCAAGCTGCGGCCAGTCTCGTACGACTGGAACCGCAAAGCGTTTCCCGACCATCAGTTCACGAAGGAGCGACAGATGGGCCTCATCGCCCAGGAAGTTCGCGGGGTGTTGCCCGAGGTGGTGCAGAAGGGCAGCGACGGCTACCTGTCGGTGGACTACGGCCGCCTCACGCCCATCCTGGTCGAAGCGGTCAAAGAACAGCACAAAGCGATCGAACGGCAGCAGAGGGAAATCGAAAAAAAAGATCGCCAGTTGGCCGAGCAGCGTGGTAAGATGACAGAACTCGAGGGCCGGCTGGCGCGGCTTGAAATGCTCATCTCTGAGGCCGACAGCCGAAAAGGAGAATAGCCATGAAACCGTCAAGATCCTGTGCTCTTGGTTCGCTTGCGCTGCTGGCCATGGTGGGTGGCAGTTTTGCGCAGTATGCGATCGACTGGTCTACGATTGACGGTGGCGGCGGAACCTCGTCCGCCGGCGGCTACGAGGTGAGCGGCACGATCGGCCAGCCGGATGCGACCGCCGCTCACGAATTGACCGGGGGTAATTATGCCCTCACCGGCGGCTTCTGGGCGGTGACCCTGCCGGGTTGCAGCACGTTCGTGGCGCCGGATTTCGATCGCGACTGCGACGTGGACCTGGCCGATTTCGACCGCTTCAACCCGTGCTCGACGGCCGACAGCGTGCCCTATGACCCGCTGAGCCTGCCCCCCGGCTGCACCTTCGCCCCCAGCGGCGGTCTCATCGCCCCCGATTTCGACGGCGACGGCGACGTAGACCTGCACGACTTCGCGATCTACCAGCGATGTGCCAGCGGGAGCGACATGCCGGCCTTGCCGGGCTGCGATTCGTGACACGTTG
>CAZQEN010000121.1:3877-19506 GCA_964591605.1 uncultured Planctomycetales bacterium | reverse complement strand
GGTGGTGGATCCTGGCGGCCCCAGGATCTTCAGGTCCAGATCGTTGATCAGCACCCTGGCGGCGTCATCCAGGCCGCTGCCGGGGAGAGCGGTCGGTGGTGGGTCGGTCCAGACGAGGGTGGCCCTGATCGGTCCGTCGCCGCTGGAGCAGAACTCGAAATCCTGAACGCCGCCCGAATACGTGTTCTCGACGAGATGGCTGTGCTGGGGGGCGGCGCTGCGGGCGTCGTTGAGGAACAGGGTGGCGGCCGCGGCGTCCATGACGCCCCACCCGAAGGAGTAGTCCGGGCCGGCGTTTCCCGCGTCGAAGGCGGTGTGAATGGCGAGGGCCTTGAGGGTGGCGCTGCGAGGCGAGGCGCCGCCGCTGAGGTTACGAAAGTGCTGGATCAGCAGAGCGAGCGTGCCGCACACGTTGGGGCTCGACATCGAGGTGCCCGAAAACACGCCGTAGGCGGTGTCGCTGGTGCTGATCGACGACGTGAGGCCAACGCCGTTGCCCACGACGTCGGGCTTGACGCGTCCGTCGTCGCACGGGCCGAACGCCGAGAAGCTCGCCAGGCTGACGTGCCCGGCGGTGTAGGGATCGGCGGTGATGTCGTTGATCGCGCCGACGGTGAGCGTGTTCTTGGCGACCTGGGACTGCGGCAGCACGTCGAAACCGGAGGCGCCCCCATCGGCGGCGGGTGCGGGCACCTGGCTGGCTCTCACGAGGTAGAATCCGGGCCCGGAACTGCCGCTCGAGCGATAGGTGACGTAGCGGTTGGTGCCCGCGGCGTTGGTGAAGGATTCGCCGCGGTCATTGCCTGCGGACCAGACGGCCAGCAGGTGCGGATTGTCGAAGAGGAGCGTGTCGAGGTTTTTGGCGTTCGCGATCTGCCCGCCGGGTCCGAACAGCGCCTCGTCCACGACGTTGGCGGCGCCTTCGTACTTGCCGAACGCCGGGTCTTCGGTGAATGAAGATCGATTGGCCATCCAGCTATCGACGGGCCCGATTCCCCAGTCGATGCGGTTGGTCCAGCCGCGGAGGTTGCCGTACGAGTGGTTGGAGAGGCTGATGAGGCCGGCATCGCTGCTCATCTCGGCGGTGTCGCTGGTCAGGTCGCGGCTGCGAATGAGGACCTGCGAGGCCATGCCGCGGGCCGCGGGGGAGACGCCGACGGCGCCGATGGTGCCGGCGACGTGGGTGGGATGGTCGGCGAAGCTGCCGGCCTCGACCAGCGTGACGCGGCCGGCGAGTTCCTGATGGGTGTTGCGGGCGAGTCCGCCGTCCCAGAGTCCGACGGTGACACCCAGGCCGGTGAGGTTCAGGCTCAGTCCGCCGCCGCTCCACAACTGGTCGGCGTTGGTGGTGTCGGCGGCGCTCAGGTTCATCACCCGCACCGAGAGCATCTGAGGCGGCGCATGGGGGGTGAGGAAGACGGTGCCGTCCGCGTGACGCCGGGCCTGCGGGTAGATCCGCAGGACATGGGCGATCATTTCTTCATCGGTGTTGAATCGCGGGGCACGGGCGGTAGCGGCAGGCAGGCCGTCCGGTTGTCCTGCGTCCGCTGCCGGGGCGCTGGCCCACGCAACGATGAACAGGGCGAGCACGAACGCGTACCGATGGGATCCGTGCATGTTGATTGCCTTTCGTTCGTTACCGCCCTGGCGGAACCCGTTTCGACAGAGCTTGCGGATGCGGGCCGGCCCCCAGCGGCGTCGTGAGGCCCGCGGGCACAAGGCGAAGACACCTGCTTCGGATAGGATCTCGACCCGACTCTTGTGAGAGTATACCCCGCTCGAGCCAGCCTGTGGGTTGGAAGTGGGGGATGGCTGATCCCGGATCGATCTTATTGGACGGGGGAGTCTGGTCGGAGGCTGGAGCGATTCCATGTGTTGCACCGGATGGGTGGGTCGAGGTATGCAGTCTTTGCACAGGCGCCGGCGGGGATGGAGTGCCCCCCCTGCGCCTTCCTGGGGCGGCGTCCCCGTCGGAACCCCCGGCGGAAGCGGGGGCTCGTTCATGCGTGGCCGCGACACATCGCCCATTGCCCCTGCGGCGGGTTCGGAAAACTCGGGCACTCCGAGTCCGTCATGTGCGCTCCGTGTGCGCGGCTCAGCTTCTGCTTGACTTCTCGAAATCAGCGTGCAAAACTGGGCATTGCAGGTGGGCGAGGGAGAGGGATATTCGGACCGGGCATTTTTCGCGTCTCCTTCGATTGTCTCGAATATAGCATTCATTCGGGCACACCCGCGTGTCCGGAGACCTCTGCTGACGCTTCCGAGGTTCGGGCGTCAGCGGACAATGTTCGCGTTGGAACCTCGCGAGCGAAGGGAGAGAGAATATGCATCGAGTGCATGGCGCACTCATCGTCGCGGTGATGGCCTGCGCGATGGCGGCCGGAGTCGCGTCTGCCCAGACGAATTACGACTGGAACAACGCTTCAGGCGGCAACTTCAGCACACCGGGCAACTGGACGCCGGCCGGCCCGCCCTCCACCACCACGCATATTGCCCGGTTTCCGATTGCGAACACGTATACCGTGAATTTCACCAACTCCGTCACGATCCTGCGGCACACCGTCACGCAGGGCAACGTGACCTGGAACCTGAACGGCTTCACTTTCGAAAACACCGACACCGTGAGCAACGGCGTGGGCAACAACGTCACGCCGACGACGCTCCGGGTGCTCGGCGGCACGTTTCTGCCCGGAAATCTCGCCTTCGCCACCACGGCGGGCGTCGTCAGTTCCGGCACGTTCGACCAGGGGTGTGACACCACTGTCGGGTCAGGCGTTTTCTTCGTCGGCACGACGGGGACCGGCAGCGTCACTATCCAGGGAGGCGCGACGCTGACGACCACGGGCGGTTCCGCCGGCATCGCACAGAATGCGAGCGGTGTCGGGACGGTGACCGTCACCAGCGGTACGTCGTCCCTGACGATACCGAACACCTACACGGTCGGCGGCGCGGGCAACGGCACGCTGAACGTGCAGAATGGTGCGACGGCGACGCTCGGAGCGATGGACATCGCCGCATCCTCCGGGGGCGTCGGGCTGGTGACGGTGACGGGCGCCAATTCAACGCTGACCGCGAGCGGCACCACCAACATCGCCGGCACCTCCGCCCTCTTCCCCGCTGCATCCGGAACACTCACCGTTGGGCCTGGCGCCACCGTCAACCTGAACGGGACCACGAATCTGCGGACGAGTGCCACCGTCAACATGAACGGCGGTACGCTCAACCTGAATGGGCTCACCACGCAGGCCGGGGCGGTTGTGAACTGGGCAGCGGGCAGGATCAATTTCGCGAACGCCAGTACCCTCACGTCTTCCGTGCTCGACCTGGTGCTCGCGGGCACGCACACGCTGGACGCCAACCGCACGCTTTCCGCCACCACCGGCACCATGAATCTGGACTCGAGCCTGGCCGTCAACGGCGGCAAGCTCGAGGTGGCCAATCTGGATATCAACGCTCCGCTCAGCGTCGGCGCCTTCGGCACGGTCACCGCCAGCGACACCATCACCATCGAGTCGGGCCAGACCGTGGAGATCGAGAACTTCGGCACGATGGGCGCGACCACATTAACACAGAACAACGGCGGCGCTCTCGTCATGAAAGGGCCGAACGCGAAACTCACCGGCTTCATCGCCAACAACTTCGGCACCGTTGAGGGCACCGGGCGATTTACCGGCGGCATGAACAACGGCACCGGCGGCACGATCCGGGCCCGGACCGGCGATCACCTCATCATCGAGCAGACCGGGCTGACCAACCCGGGCATCATCGAGCTTGCGGGTGGGACGGTCGAATACACCCGGACGCTCTCAAATCTGGGAAATGGATCCATCATCGGCCGCGGCGTCTTCCGCGGCGGCACCCAGACACCCGGCAGCAACGGCCTGAGCAACATCGGCCTGGTCGCCCTCAGCGGCGGCACCACCGATTTCCACGGGGATGTCATCAACTCGGGTAACGGAAAGATCGTCGTCTCCGGGGCGAGCATTGCGACGTTCTTTGACGACGTCACTCACAACGGCGTGGAAATCCGCACCAACGCCGGCAGCCGCACCGTCTTTTTCGGGGGCCTGAGCGGGGCCGGCCCGTTCACCGGCATCGGCGTCGTCGAGATCAACGGCGACCTCAAGCCGGGCAACAGCCCGGGCCTGGTTTTGTTCGGGGGGGGCCTGGAGCTGGGTTCCGGGGCCGGGCTGGACATCGAGATCGGCGGCACGATTCCTGGCAGCGGGTATGATCGGGTGGGTGTTGCTGGTGTGCTGGCTCTGGGTGGCACGCTCGAGGTGTCGCTGCTGGGCGGTTTCATGCCGGGTCCGGGCGATTCGTTCGACGTGCTCGACTGGGGCGCGCTGGCCGGCACCTTCGCCCACATCAGCCTGCCCGCGCTGGCCGGCGGGCTGGGCTGGGACCTCTCGAACCTCTATACGACGGGAACGCTGCAGGTGGTGCCTGAACCGGGCACGCTGGCGGCGGCGGCCGTCGCGCTGGTGTGCCTCGTGCGGGCCGGTCGGCGCCGCAGTCGGTCGGCGGCGTAAGACTTTCAGAAAACATCTCGCATGAGCGGATGGCAGGTTGCGCGCTCCCGATGAACATCGGGCGGGTGCGTGAACCGTCGCGCGTGCACGGGCGTGGGCTGGAAGCCCATGCGACCATCACGTCCTGGAAGGCCTTGCCACGGGAGGGTTGTGTCACGAGGGGTGCCAGATTGCGTCGTCACTCGACGCAGCCGGCCGGCGGGGGGACGCCGGCGCCGCTGTAGCAGCGCTGGAAGCGGCCGAAGTCGTTGGGGTCGACGTCGCCGTCGTCGTCGAGGTCGGCTGTCTGGCAAAGGGGCGTGCCGTTGTGCGGCACTTTATCCCGCGTCCTGCAGGAGCTCAGCAGCGCCAGGTCGTTGCTGTCGACGTCATTGTCCACGTCGAGGTCGGCGGGGACGGCCACGAAGGCGCGGACTGAGTCGCTCCCGTACTCAATGCCCCACGGGAGCGTCGGAGCCGCAGGGAACGTGACATTGCTGAAGGTCCCGGCGACCTGGTCGGCCCGGATGATTTCAAACGTGGCTCCGGGCTGGGGGACGAAGCCGTTGACGAGCGCGACGTTCAGCGTGCCGTCGAGAATCGCCACCTGGTCCATCACGATCCTGTCGTGCTGTGTGCCGGGGGCGGTCCCGCCGATCTGAATCTCCAGGTTTGAGAGAGCGCCGAAGATCACGTCGCCGCCGAAGGTGACACTGGCGGGCTCGCTGCCGGGGGAGAGGTCACCTTCGATATTGACGGTTCCGGTGCCCGTGAAGGTGCCCGTGCCGCCCAGGGCCCCGAAGAAGACGGTGAAGCCCCCCGGGCTGGTGCGGATTTCGCCGTTGTTGATCACGTCATCGAAAAAGGCGGTCGGCCCGCCGCCGGAGGAAATGATCCTGGCCCCGCTGTTGTTGGTGACGTCGCCGAGAAGGTTGGCAGCGCCGCTGAAGGCCATGTTGCCGCTGTTGGAGATGGAGTTGGCAATGAGCGAACCGCCGCCGAGGATCTGGCCGGTGGAGTTGTTGGTCAGGGCCGACTGTGTGAACTCGATCGTGCCGCCGAGGAGATTGATGCGCGCGCTGTTGGCGCTGCCGGCGGCGTCGGTGAACTGCAGCAGATCTCCGGTGGCAGCGCGGACTTCGCCGGCGGCAAGGTTGTTCAAGGGGGCATCGATCCGGCCGCGGCCGCGTAGAAGGCCAGAGTTGCTGACAACGCTGGCGTCGAGAGCTACCGACGGGCCATCCAGAACGATCTCGCCGCCGTTGTCCACGAGTCCCGAGGTGAAATCGGCGCCATTGTCGAGGATCAGCAGCGCGCCGCTGTTGACGGTGGCGTCGTCGGTGACGTTGAGCACCGCGCCGTCAAGCAGCCGAAGGTCGCCCGCGTCGAGGCTCAGGGTGGCGCCCAATTGTGCGTTAAAGGTGTTCAGCACCAGCGTGCCCGGCCCCGTCTTCGTCAGATCGCCGGCGCCGACGATCGGGCCGGTGAGCGTGGTCACGCCGAGCGTCTCCAGCACGCCGCCGCCGCTCCCAATCACGATCGATCGGCCGATCGCGAATGATGCCGTCGTCCGCAGTGTGCCGCCGTTGAAGGTCAGGCCGCCGGCCGCAGCCCCGAGGTTGACATTGGCGGCGACTTCCAGGACACCCAGATTCAAAACCGTGTCGCCCGTATAGGTGTTGGTTCCGCTGAGCTTCAATGCGCCGGCACCGCTCTTGACCATGCCGCCGATTCCGTTGGGCAAGATGGCCGCTGAGACGTGCAGATCGATGGGCGCGGCGCCGTCGGCCACGTCGAATTGCAGGTCGCCATTGAAGAGTGCGCCCGCATCGAGGTTCCCGCTGATGGTCGCGGTCTGCCCGCTGATACTGCTGGTGACAAGCCCGCCGACGGACAACGTTCCCGTTCCCGTGCTCACGTTCCCGCCGGTCAGGGTGATGCCTATGAGCAGATTCTGATCGTGGTTGTTGAGCGCCAGCAGGCCTGATTCATTGATTACGACGGCGTGCAAGCCCTGGATTTGACTGTCTTGATCCAATCGCACGACATCGCTTCCGGGCCCACCGGCGCCGTCGCCGATCACCAGCGGCCCGGCGATGGCGTTGGCGCTGGTCTTGTTCAGCGCGAGCGTACCGGCGTTGACAGTCGTCGTGCCGCTGTACGTATTGCCGGCTGTGCCGGTGAAACGCATGGTGCCCAGGCCGTTTTTGGTCAGGGAGCCATTCTGCACGGATGCTGAAACGTCGAGATCATTCGTGGCCGTCCCGTTGTCGACATTAAACGGAATAGTGGCGCCATTCAGCGAAAGAACGCCAGTACCGATCGTGGCGGTGTTGGCGGTCGCGTTTTTGGCGATGCTCCCGGTGATGACGAAGACCGAGGAACCGGTGGCGGACATCTGGCCGCCGTTGAACACCACGTTGCTCAGTGTTTCTGTGACGCCGGACGTCGTAATGTTCAGTTGCCCGGAGCTGTTGATGGTGACGGTCGAGTTGTTGTTGATCTGTTCGCTGCCGCCGATGTTGACGGAATCGGTACCCGTGCCGTCACCTATGACCAGGTTGCCGATGACGGCGCCGTTTGCCGCCCCCGATTTGTTGAGGAAAAGCCCGCCGGCGTTGACGGTCGTGGTGCCGGTGTATGTGTTGGCGCTGCTGCCGATGAATTGGAGCCCGCCGTTGCCGTTTTTGGTGAGGCTGCATCCCGCCACATCCTGGCCGATCGACCCGCTGATGACCGCGCCGATTCCGGCTTCACTCGTGATGGTGCGGTCGCCGCCCGAGAGCGTGAAGTTCCCGCTGAACTCTGTATTGAGAGTGCCGCCGGCCGTGCCGAAGCCGACGTTTCCACCGATGATGAAGTTGTTCGTCACCGTCAGGTTGAGCAAGCTGGTATCGATCACTCCGCCATTGAATTCGACCGTTCCCGTTCCGAAGGCGCCGCCGTTGCCGAAATTGACCGTTCCCGCATCGATGCGAAAGGTGCCGCTCATGGTGTTGCCCGCCCCCAGGCGCATCGTGCCGGCGCCCGCCTTGATCATCCCGCCGCCGCTGATCGTCGCCGGAATGTCCAGATCAATCGCGGCCAGGCCGTCGCTGACGGTGAAGGAGCGCTGGCCGGAGAGGGCAAGGTTGCCGCTGATGGTGGAGGTGGCGGTGAAAAGGGCGGGGGTATTGACGATCACATTGCCGGCGAGCGTGAGCGTGCCGGCGCCGGCGGTTAGATTGCCGCCGTTGAGGGTCAAGGTGCCGCCGAGGGTCTCATTGAAGCTGTTGAGGTCGAACAGGCCGGTAACCTCGATGACCAGGTTGACGGTGTTGGCGATCTGGTTGGCGGCGCCCAGGCGCAGGACGTCGTCGTTGGCTGCCCCGATGGTGTCGCCCACGGTGACGGTGCCGGCGGCAATGGCGTTGAGTCCGGCGGTTTTTCCCAGAAAAAGCGTGCCGGAATTGATGGTGGTGTCGCGACTGAAAGAATTGGCGCTGGTGCCGCTGAGGGTAAGCGTGCCGGTGCCGTTCTTGGCGAGGCCGAGCGTGCCGCTGATGGCGCCGCTCAAAGCGGTATTGCTGGGGCCGGTGACGAACAAATCGAAGGCGCCGCCGGGGCTGATGTTGCCGGCGACGACGAGGGGGCCCGCCGAGGCGTTCCAGTTCTGGGCGGCGCCGACCACAATGTTGCTGTTGATGGTCTGGGTGTTGGCGTCGTTGTTGGTGATTCCACCTCCGCCGCTGATGGTGAGCTGCTGGCCGCTGATGGTGAACGCGCCGGCGGTGTTGTTGAAGGTCAGCGTGCGGATGTCCTGGGCGAGATCCACCGTCGGCGTCAGGCGGACGACGCCGGCCATGACGATGTTGGCGGTGCCGTTGTTCACCGGCGCGACGTCGCCGGCCCAGTTGAGCCCGTTGGTCCAGTTGTTGTTGGCCCCGCCGCCGTCCCAGGTTTGTGCCTTTGCGGCCGGCAGTCGAGCGACGGCGATGACCACCAGCACCAGGGACAGCAATGCGCGGCGCGCAATGGGGCTCGACACGGCAGGCTCCTCTCCATCCGATCGCTGAGTACAGATGTGCCTGGAAGATCCGGCCCGAAACCGAAATCTCCACGAATTGACAGCTCACAGTCTACCAAACGCGGCTTCGAGGGTGCAAGCCATTGTGTGATCCCATCTAACCCGCGCAGCCCGCGGGCGGCGGGTTGTTGGCGCCGCTGAAGCAGCGCTGGAAGCGGCCGAAGTCGTTGGGGTCGACGTCGCCGTCGTCGTCGAGGTCGGCCGTCTGGCAGAGGGGCGTGCTGTCGTGCGGCACCCGGTCGCGCGTCTGGCAGGAGTTCAGAAGGGCCAGGTCGTCGTCGTCCACGTCGTTGTCCACGTCCAGGTCGGGCGGGACGGCCACGAAGACGCGGACGTAGTTGGGTTCGTACTTCACGCCCCACGGGAGCGCCGGGGCGGATGGGACGGTGACGTTGTTGAAGGTTCCAACGACTTGACTGGCCCGGATGATCTCGAAAGACGTTCCCGGCGGCGGGACATAGCCGTTGATGAGCACGAGCTGGAGCGTGCCGTCGAGGTAGGCCGTCTGGCCGACCTGCAGCTTATCGTGCTGCGTGCCGGGCGCCGGGCCGCCGATCTCGATCTCGAGGATCGAGAAGGACCCCAAGACCACGTCTCCGGCGAACTCGACGAGTCCCGGGCTGTGCCCGGGTCGCAATTCACCGGCGAGGAACACCGTCTGTGTGCCAGGGAATGCGCCGGTGCCGGAGACCGAGCCGAGGAAGACGCCGGGGCGGTCGGGGCTGAAGATCAGGCCGGCCTGGGCAGCGCGGGTGAGGGCCGTCCCCCGCTCGATCTCTTCTTTGATGGCGTGGATCAGCGTGTCTTTGGCGTGGTCGACGCCGTTGTTCAGCGCCAGGTGCTCAGTGGCGTCGATGCAGAGCTCGCCGGCATTGCCGATTTGTGCCCTCGCTCCGGGCGGGCGCGTGAGGACAGCAAAAACGATGAACAGCCAGATCGATGTGCTGTGTGCTGTGAGGGCAGACACAGTGAGCTCCTCTCCATCCGCTCGCTGCTTCACGGCGTATCCGGCTGACCCGGCCCGAGTCCCGAGATCCCCATGACTTGCTCAATTGTAGTCTACTGATTCAGTACCCGTCGTCGCAAGATAGAAGCGAACGGCGGGGACGGGACACCGCGGCGTCCTGTGATGTGCGGCGATGGCTGGCCGACTGGGGCACAGCACTGGCCGACAGAGGCGGGCCGGCCGTGGGTCGATCCGGAGACGGGCGGTATGGCCCGAAAATCTTTCGAACCCGCTGGCGGGGGGCCGGGCGTGGCCATCCCGGCGAGCCGGGATTCGCGTGGCCCTGCCTGGGGCTACCGCCTTCCGCATGGCGACCCACAGCGGTCGCCATGCCACACCGCCGGCGGGCCGGCCGGGGTCCGTGACAGTTTAGGCGGGGCAGGATGCGGCAACGATCAGAACCCGGAGCGTGAGCGACAGGCCTTGCGTCACTCCGTTCGATGATCAGGCCCACTCGCTGACGCTCGGGGTTCTGATCAGCGCCCCGCCCGACGTGTTACGAAGCCGGCCGGCCGGGTAACGCCCGTTGCTCGTGGAAAACCGGCCGTGGCCGGGGTAGAGTTGAGGAACATCTCCAGGGCCGGATTCGGGGCCGTTAGGTGGCTTGAGGCGCCGGCCGGCCGGTCTTCACAGGCAGGAGGAGAGCACCCCATGCGTCCGAGTATCCGTCTTTCGAAGTGGCTCTGCGCCGCGTGTCTGACCTGGTCATTTTCGTCGATGGCGGCGGGGCAGGGGTCCGAGTTTCGTGCGATGTGGGCCGACGTCTTTCACGTCGGCTACAAGAGCACGGCTGAGATCGATGCCCTGGTCTCGCGGGCGGTGACCGGCCGCTACAACGTGATCATGCCGGAGATGCTTGCCTACCATGACAACGCTGTGGCTTCGCACGGGGCCTACTGGCGATCGAACATCGTGGCCCGCTCCAGCGTGGTGACCGCGAGCTTTGATCCGCTGGGCTACCTGGTGGATCGCGCGCATGCGAACGGTATCCAGGTGCATCCGTGGCTGGTGGCGTTCCGGGTCTCGACGGCGTGGCCGCCGGCCGGCAATGCGTTCCTGGCCGCACATCCCGAATACCTGATGGTGCCGCAGGCGTCGATGGGCGCGGTCGCTTCGGTCGGCGGGGATTATCAGCTCGACCCCGGCTCACCCGACGTGCAGGAGTATCTGCTCTCGATCGTGCGGGAACTCGCCACGAATTACGCCATCGACGGCATCCACTGGGACTACATCCGCTACACGCAGACCGATGCGGGCTATCCGACGAACACGTCGTACACGAAGTCGAGCCTGGCCCGGTTCAAGCAGATCACCGGCTACGCCGGCACGCCGCCGCCGACGGGGAACACCGCATGGAATGACTTCCGCCGCCGGACGATCACGGAACTCATCCGCCGCACGCGGGCCGAGCTGCCCCTGATCGCAGCCAATCCACAGCAGCCGCTGCGCCACAGCGCCGCTCTCATCACGTGGGGCAACGCGCCCTCCACGTTCTCGGGCTCCAGCGCCTACGGCCTCTTCCAGAATTGGGAGGAGTGGACGCGCCTGGGCTTCCTCGATACCGCTGTCCCGATGACCTACTACGACTACAGCGTGTATCCGACGTACTACACGAACTGGGTGAACAAGGAGATGACCTGGCGCTACAACCGGCAGATGGTGGTTGGGCCGGGCATTTATCTCAATACGTTTACCGACAGCCTGACCGAGCTCAACTACGCCCGCGCCCAGGGCGCCGACGGCGTCTCGACCTACTCGTACTGGGCCACCAAGAAGAGCAGTGCGAACGACTGGACGTGGTACGACTACGTGGCCGCGAACTTCTTCACCTCGCCCGCGACGGTGCCGCTGATGCCGTGGCGCGATCCGGCCACGGCGACGGAAGGGACGCTGTGGGGCTTCGTCCTGGACGGCGCGACCGGCCAGCCGCTCGACGACGCCACCGTGCAGGTGGGCGCGATGACTGCGGTCAAGACGGACGGGAACGGCTGCTACGTCGTCACGATGATTCCGGCCGCCGGCGCGGGCACCGTCTACGGCGTGACCGCGAGCAAGTCGGGCTATCCGACGCAGACGCACCCGAGCGTGCTCGTCTTCGCGGGCCAGGTGGCTCAGGACGACTTCTCGCTCGGCACCGGCACGCCGCCGCCGAGCATCACGCAGCAGCCGCAGCCGCAGAGCGTCTGCGAGGGCGGCAGCGCGAGCTTCACGGTGGCCGCCAGCGGCGAGGGGACGCTGTCGTACCAGTGGCAGAAGGATGGCGTGAACCTGGCCGACGGCGGCGCATATGCGGGCACCTCGACGCCGACGCTGACTGTCCAGCCGGTGTCCGCCGGGCAGAGCGGCTCATATCGATGCGCGGTGACCAATGCGGGCGGGACGACGTACTCGAACGCCGCGGCGCTGAGCCTCAAGGCGGCGACCACGGTCACCCAGCAACCGGCCCCGGCCGCGGTCTGCAGCGGAGCGAACGCGGCGTTCACGGTGACCGCCAGCGGCGACGGCAGCCTCGCCTACCAGTGGCAGAAGAACGGCGTCGATCTGATCGACGGCGGGCACTATTCCGGCGCGAACTCGAGCACGCTCACCATTTCCGCCGCGGACGGCTCCGGTGTGGCCAGCTACCGCTGCGTCGTCACCGCCGGCTGCGGTACGGCCGTGTCGGCGGAGGCAGCCCTCACGCTCAAGGCGGCGACGGCCATCACGCAGCAGCCGGCCCCGGCCAGCGTGCCGCTCGGCGGAACGGCTCAGTTCAGCGTGGCCGCCTCGGGCGAGGCGCCGATCGCTTATCAGTGGCAGAAGAACGGCGTCAACCTCGCCGACGGCGGGCATTACTCGGGCGCGTTAACGGCCACATTGACGGTTTCGAACGCCGACGGCGGCGATGCCGGCGACTATCGCTGCGTGGTCAACGCGGCGTGCGGAAGCGTCACGTCTGACCCGGCCGCTCTGACGATCGAGAGCGCTGAACCCGGTGTGCTGTCGGTCACGCCCGCGACGGGCCTGTCGAGCTCCGGCGTCAAGGGCGGGCCGTTCACGCCGTCGAGCATCACCTACACGCTCGCCAACACCGGCGGCTCGGCGCTGAACTGGACGGCCGCCAGAACGATGACCTGGGTGAGCCTCAGCTCCGCCGGCGGCACGCTCGCCCCGGGCGCGAGCACGACGCTGGTCGTGTCGATCAACTCGAATGCGAGAAGGTTGAATGTCGGGACCTACACCGACACCGTGACGATCACGAACACAACCACCGGCAGCGGCAACACGACGCGAACCGTCACGCTGACGGTGCTCAAGAAAAGATAGCTCAAACCGGCGGGACCCCGCGCGGATCTCGCGCATCGCGCAGCAGCCAAAGCCCGCGCACAGACGCACAGCGCGCCGTGCGGGCCTGGCCCGCCACGCAGACAGAAGATCACGAAAGCGCGAAAGTGCGAAAACACGAAAGAGGATGATTTCGTGGCCGACGAAGGCGAGATTCGCCGTGGCGAACTGCCGCTCTTTCGTGTTTTGGCGATCAAAGGCGATCGGAGAAGTTTATTGCAGGAACAGGAAGCTGCGCGTCTGCCGCGCAGCGGCGGGATAAACGGACGGGATCAACCGGACATTCTCCTTTTTGATGTTCTTCATCGGCTTTTCCGAGGTTTTCCGGGCCCTCCGAAGGGCAGCAGCGAGGATTCGATACGCAGGCGGGCCGCCGTGCACTTCATCCACACCGGCGAGCTGCCGGGGTGAGAGGGCAATGGTTTCGGAGCGGGCGGGGCCGTGGAAGCGCCGGGACGGGATCAAACGGTCTCGTAGCGGCTGGCGCGTCACACTTCATGGCACGGTTTGAACACCGCGGGCACTGCCCGGCGGGGCTTGACGATGGAGCAGCCCCGGCAGAGTCGCGGGAGGGAGCAGATCCGGCAAATCTCGGCCCCAATCAGCGGTGCTCCGTTTTGCGGCGATCGGGAGACATCGCCACCCAGTCCTGTGCAGAAACGAACCAGAAACTCCTCCTGTTCCTGGCACGGACAGTGGATTTCTGTTGACACGGTTGCGTTCGTCCGCTAGGGTGTGTGCTGGAGAGAGGGAGCCATGTCTGTGGAGTGAGGTTCCCCCCGTCAATAAAGGGAAAATCGGTTTCAGAGCGGAAGTCTGCGCCGGCGTTTCCTGCGTTGCCGTCAAGGGCCGCAGCCGGGTGTCGGCGTGCGTAGTCGCCGGATCAGGATGCGCGCGTAAAGGGCCGTTTTCCGCGCAGGGTAAAGTCTCCCTGCGGTTTCGAGAGGGTGGATCCTGCTTATGAAAAGGAGCAATGGCATGTCGATCGTCAAATCAGTTTCGAACGCAATCGCCGCGGCAGCCGGGCTGCTTTGCCTTTTCTCCTCGCTGGCTGACGCGGCGGTGTTCACCGCGAGCGGCGCGAACGCCGCCGCGATCCAGGCCTCGGTTGACAGTTTCCGCGCGGCCCTCGGCGCCAACAACGGGGTCGGAGGCTCGTTTCCGGGCGGGCGGCGCGAGATCAACTGGGACGGCGTACCCGACGCCTTCGCCGCGCCCAACAATCTGCCGGCGAACTTCTTCAACGCGAATTCGCCTCGCGGCGCAGTGTTCAGCACGCCCGGCACCGGCCTGCAGGTGAGCGCCACCGCCGCCTCGGGGACGCCCGTTCGCTTCGGCAACCTCAACGCGGCCTACCCGGCGGACACGCAGACGTTCTCCGCGGAGCGCCTGTTCACGGCCCTGGGCAGCAACATCGTGCAGATCGACTTCTTTGTTCCCGGTACGAACACCCCCGCGACCGTGGCCGGCTTCGGCGCTGTCTTCACCGATGTCGAGCTGACGAGCAGGACGATATTCACGGTGTTCCTCGGTAACGGCGCCAACGGCGGGCAGTTTGCGGTTCCGACCGGGCCCGGCGGCGGATTGTCCTTTCTGGGTCTGACCGACCCGAACCGATACAGCCGCATCATCATTCAGTCGGGTTCGGCCGTGCCGGGTGCCGCCGAGGTGCTGACGAACAACCTGGACGTCGCCTTTATGGACGACTTCATCTACGGCGAGCCGCTCGTTCCCGAGCCGGCCACCCTCACGCTGCTCGCCGCCGCGTTCGGCGGGCTGCAGATTCGACGACGCCGGACACCGGCCTGATCCGGAGGGACAACCAGGGGAACCGGAAACGAACGCGGCAACGGGACTTTCTCCTTTTTGATGTCTTTCATCGGTTTTCCGGTCGTTTTCCGGGCCCTCCGAGGGACATCAGCGGGGATTCGATACGCAGGCGGGCCGCCGTGCGTCTCATCCACTCCGGCGAGCTGCTGGGGTGAGGGGGCAATGGGTGTCGGAGTGGGCGGGGCGGTGGAAGCGCCGGGACGGGATCAAACGGTCTCGTAGCGGCTGGCACCTCACACTTCATGGCACGGTTTGAACACGGCAGGTGCTGCCCGGTGGGGCCTGGCAGCAGAGCGGATGCGAGTCTGCCGCGCGGGCTCACCGTGACGTTCTGCTCCCCATCGTCTGGCCGCGGTGAGCGGCCTGGCTCAGTTCGCGCATCGCGGGTCGGCCGGGGCCGGGCCGCTCCAGCATCGCTGAAGGATTCCGTGGTCATCGGGATCAACGTCATCATCCTCATCCAGGTCAGCCTGCGGGCAGTCGGGATCGGTCTGGGGAACGTTGCTCCGCGTCGCGCAGGATGTAAAGAATGCGCGGTCACTCGAATCGACGTAGCCGTTGCCGTCGAAATCGCCGGGGATGGGGGGGATGAATTCGTAGGCACCCATATCGACGATGGGCGCGGTCCCGCACGTGCCGGGAGCATAGGGACAATCCGGCGCTGCCGGGTCGTCCATGAAGCGGGGATGGCCGTGGGGGTCGGTGAGGAGCCCTGCTGGGACGGCGGAGTTGAGGCCGGCATCGATGCAGGGCGAAGCAGCCGCGAGACGCGGGAGGTCGTCGGTCGACGCAACCAGCAGCGGATCTTGGTCAGTATTCCCCTGACCTGGCCAACCTCCCTGAACGCAACTGTGGGTCACGGTGACAGAGCCGGTGCCCTGGTAGATCTGCG
>CAZQEN010000121.1:0-3867 GCA_964591605.1 uncultured Planctomycetales bacterium | reverse complement strand
TTGCCAAACACAATGCAGTTGAACAGGCTCGGAATACCACTCGATGCGGAGTGCAGCCCGCCGCCATTTGAAGCAACAGTATTGGCACTCAACGTACAGTTGATCAGAGTTGGGCTGCTGGCAGAGTTTCCATAGACGCCGCCGCCGAATGATGCCGAATTGGCATTGAACGTGCAATTCGCCAAAAGCGGGCTGCTCGCCGAGTTGAACAACCCGCCGCCACCATTCAATGCGTTGTTTCCGACGAAGGCGCAGTGGATGATCTCGGGGCTGGCGGTGCTATTAAACAGCCCTCCGCCATAGATGCCCCAGTTGCCAGTGAATGTGCAGCGGATGACGGTCTGAGTGGAAGCGGAGTTATGCATGCCGCCGCCATAGTTGTTCGGCGCTGCTTCGTTGGCGTTGCCACCGCTGATGGTCAAACCATCAAGGATGCCCCGCAGCCCGTTGCCCGCTCGCGTTACGACG
The DNA here is from genome assembly GCA_964591605.1 of uncultured Planctomycetales bacterium. Taxonomy (GTDB): domain Bacteria; phylum Planctomycetota; class Phycisphaerae; order UBA1845; family PWPN01; genus CAYLLT01. Next base: position 3,399 of record CAZQEN010000121.1, on the reverse strand, counting down.
TGATAGCTGTTGTCGCCGTTGTTGGTGAAATTCGGTCCGTCATTGCCCTGGAGGTCGCCGCTGAGCACGGTCGCGTGGAGCCGAACATCACGTTCGTCCAGATCGAATGTGGCCGGGTCTTCGATGCCGGCGAAACCGCCGATCAATGACAGGCCGGCGAAGAGCTGGAATGTGGCGCTTCGGTTGCCGGTGCCCAGAGGAAAGGAGGCGTACCGATCCGGTTTGTACAGGCCCGCTGCCACCCAGACCTCCCTCACCTCCGGGCGGGTTCGCGCTGCCGTGAGAGCATCCTGTAGGTATCGATATGCGCTCGTCCAACTCCCGCCATCGCCGGGGGCAGGAGCATCGTCATCGACGAACAGTCGTGCGGGGGGGAGTGGCTGATACTCGTGAGCGCCCATGTCGATGAGAGGTGCTGGTATTTCACCCGGTGCGCCGGTATCTGGAGTTTCAGAATCATCAGTGCGGCGAGGACGGCCTGCCACGTCAGACGTGATCTCGAACGGAAGCGCGTTATTGTCTCCTGCGTCGATGCAGGGCGAGCCCGCGTGCAGGCGAACATCTCCGTCGACCACCGAGAGGAGGAGTGGATCAGCATCGATGTTCCCCTGGCCGGCCCAACCACGCTGGATGCAACTGTAGCTAACGGTGGGTGTCATATAAGTATCGATTTGAGCTCCGGTTCCGTTACCCCAGAGGATGCAATTCAGGAGGGTGACGTTGCTGGAAGAACCGTTGTTGTATATCGCTCGAGTGAGGTTCCCGCTCATGGTGCAGTTGATCAGCTCGGGGTGCCCGACGTTGGTGTAGATCCCATGATCGGAGTTTCCGGTGAAGACGCAGTTCGTCAGTTGCGGACTGCTGTAGTAGTTGTAGAGCCCGTGGCCGGAGTTATGCCTGAATGTGCAGTTGGCAAACGTTGCGTCCGCGGTGGTGATGTACATTCCCCCGCCTCGATCGGCGGAATTGCCGCTGAAGAGGGAGTTCGTGATGGTCGGGTTGCTGCCCGCATCATTGCTGACGCCTCCACCATAAAAGGCGGTGTTTCCCGTGAAACTGCAGCGGTCCCAGGTTCCGAGGACATCGGAGTGGTTATAAACACCCCCGCCCCTACCGGATGCGGAGGTGACGGAGTTTCCGGAGAACGTGCAGTTGATGAGCGTCGCCTGGCTGGCAGCGGAGTTCATTAACGCGCCACCCGCGGTGGTCGCTTTGTTTCCGCTGAAGGTGCAGTCGATCAGGGTCAGGTTGCCTGAATTGGTCATACCTGCGCCAGTGGACGCGGAGTTCAGATCAACGGAGCACGCGACGATTCTCGGGCCCCCGACAACGTTCAGTATGCCTGCGCCGGAGGTATGGGGAGAGGTATTTGCGTTTCCGCCCACGATGATGAAACCATCGAGCGTTGTTGTCGGTCCGGCGAAACTGGTGGTGACGATGTGGAAGCTGTTTTCGGCATTGTTGGCGAATCCAGGACCGTCGTTCCCCAGGAGATCGCCGGATAGCGTCGTCGGATAGGTGGCGCTGTCACGCAACGAGAGGTTGCCCTCCTGACCAGGCTGCCCGGGAAAACCGCCGTACACAGCCACGCCGCCGGGCATGCCGAACGTTGCTACCCGATCGCCCGACCCGTTCGGCGTGAGTGCGCTGCGATCCGGATGGTAGACTCCGCCACCCACCCAGACTTCATTGACTCCCGGCCGCGTCTGGGCCGCGGCCAGGCCGTCCTGCAGATGGCGATACGCGCTACTCCAAGTCGTGCCGTCCCCGCCTGGCGCAGCATCGCCACGGACATAGACGCGCTCAGCCGACACAGATTGGTACTCATACGCTCCCATGTCGACTACAGGCTGAGGAGGATCGCCGGGAATTCCCGTGTCCGGGGTCTCCGGATCGTCGGTCATGCGCGGGTTTCCATCGGGATCCTGGGTGACATTCGCGGGGATCGCGGCGTTATTGCCAGCATCGATACACGCAGAGCCTCGGCGCAGACGAACGTTCCCGCCTTGCGGGAAAAGCAGCCGCGGATCATCGGTGATGTTGCCCTGCCCGGGCCATCCGCCCTGCACGCAACTGTAGGTGATGTTGGCCGCGTTCAGGATCTGGACGCCGCCGTTGCCCCACACGATGCAGTTGGCCAGCGTCGAGACGCTGCCGTTGTAGTTGTTGATGGCACTGCCACCGCCTGACGCACTGTTACCACTGAAGGTGCAGTTCGTGATCGTTGGGTGTGAGGTGTGATTGAAGACAGCACCGGCCGTGGAGCCAGTGCCGGTGTTCAGCGTGAAGGTGCTGTTGACGCTCACGATGTTGGAGAAAATGTTGTAGATCGCGCCCCGGGAATTGGCGTGGAAGTGGCAGTCTGACAGCGTGATCGGACTGGAGGAGCTGTAAACCGCCCCTCCTCCGGAGCTGACGGAGTTGTGATTGAACGTGCATCGCTCCAGCCTGAGGCTGCTCGACGAGCTGTAAATGGCTCCGCCGTTTGACGAAGCGGAGTTTCCACTGAAGGTGCATTGTTTGAGTGTGGGACCTCCCGTGGCGATGTACATCCCTCCGCCCGAAGCGTTCTGAGACGTCCCGTTGGCGTTGCCAGCCGAAACTGTGAAGCCGTCCAGAATGGTCGCCGGGCCGGCCCCGCTGCCGGTCACGACGTGGTAGCTGTTCTCGTTAACGTTGACGTAGTTGGGAGCATCGTTCCCGGCCAGATCACCGCTGAGGGTCGTCGGATTGTTCAGAAAACTGCGATTGGCGAGATCGAACGAGGCGGGGTCTTCATTGCCCGCGAAGCCGCCGCGCAGTGCAACGGCGTTGATCAACTGGAAGGTTGCGGTGCGGCTGCCGGGCTGCTGCCCGGCGCCCTGGTCGGGCTTGTAGGTGCCGGCGGCGACCCAGATCTCGGTGATGGTGCCTCCGGAGGCCGAGGCGGCGGCGAGGGCGTCCTGGAGATAGCGATAGGCGGTGGCCCAGGTCTGGCCGTTGCCGCCGGCGGGAGCGTCATCATCGACGAAGATGACGGAATCCCCCTGACAGGGATCCATGATTGCAGAGGAGAGTAGGAGTGCGGCGAGCAGCCTCGAAGTGTGGTTTTGCATCGCGTGGCCCCTGGGACGGCACGTTCGCTGCGTATGCAGTCACGCGCCTGCGTTGCTCCCCGCGGCCTCGAAGCGGAGATGCATTCTAACAGGAACATCCGGTGGGGTCAAACATTCTTCCTTTTGCCCAAAGCGTTGGGCCCCGGATGCAGGCTTCGCGGGAGGGCCTTTGGGCAAGTTCATCTCGTACAAGAGTTTCCGTGTTCTGTCGCCTGCCCGTCACGGGCAGCCAGCCAGCCCAAAGCCGCTGGTTGCCGGAAGGAGGGAGCGGGAGACATTGATTTGTCCCGCGCCTGAGGCGACG
>CAZQEN010000120.1:0-19513 GCA_964591605.1 uncultured Planctomycetales bacterium | reverse complement strand
GTGGCTCCGGGCTTTTTCATTCCCTGCTTTGCCTCATAGCGATCCCTGCGGCTCCAAACAGTAGGGTCTGCTGTGCGGACGGAATGCCGGGAGGCCACCCGGGTTCCGTCCGCGGAGCGGACCCTACCTCGCTGGCCCCGGGCTTTTTGTTTTGGGTTTGAGACGCGCCGGATGCCGCCGCCTGCCGGCGCCTGGCTGTATCTTCTGATTCGATCACACGACGAACCGGCCGGAAGACGGTCCCTATGCATCCGGCTCGCAGGTCGCGGTGAGGCCCATGCTGGCAAACTGCTCGACGTAGAGTTCCGCCCGCTCGCGGTGGGTGACCAGCAGCAGCGCCGCGCCGCTCTGGTGGGCTTCGAGCGTGCGCAACTCCGCCTCGTGCTCGGTCAGGGATGTCAGTTGACGTACGATGCGGATCACGTCGTCCATGTCGTTGACGTCGTCGTTGTGCAGAATGACCTTCCACGGCGGGAGCAGACGAGGGGGGGCTTTGTGGGGCGACCGCCGCCCGCGCGGCTTGACCGGTGTCTGAGCGCCTCCCTGCTCACTTCCCGATGACGGCTGCTGCTCATCTGTCATGGCTGGCTTCCTCCATACGACACGATGACCCGCGGCGGGAACTCATCCATGGCTCCCGCTCGGCCGGCAGCGGCCACTCCACCGGGGGCCGCCGTCGCCGCCCTGCCACGGGCTCGCCGGATTTTACCCCTGGTCGGGCACGTTTCCAACCGAAAAACGCCCCGCCGGGCCTTCGCGGGGGCGTGATGCCCCGGGCGGGCGGCGGAGCCGCCCACGGTGGTGCAGCCGTCTCGGCTGTTCGCCACGGCGAATCTCGCCCATGGCGGACATGGCGGACACGTGCAGGCGAGACGCCTGCACCACAATCGCCCCGGCCCGCGGACTCTGTCACACCCCGCCCAACGTGTCACGGACCCGGCCTTCGCGGGCCGCATCCGCCCGCCTGGCGGCAAGCATCACTTCAATTCGATACCGATCAGCCGGGCCTTGAGCTTTTCGGCCTTGTCGCCCGCATGTTCGAGGGCCAGGTGGTACTCCACCAGCTCCTCGGTCACCAGCTTGTGGAGGGAATCGACATACGTGACGCAGCCGATCTCCTTCATCGACGGCTTCTCCATCTCGGCCACGGCGTCCTGGTAACGCCGTTCCCGGATATACCGGCGGGTCAGGTTGTTGGGCACGAAGACCTCATACGCCGGGATCACGTCGATGTCCGGCCGCCGACACGGCAGCAGGCGCTGATTGATGATGGCCCCGAGGTTGTCGGCCAGCGTGCCGAGCACGCGCTGCTGCTCGGTTGTGTCGTAGTAGGCCAGGATGCGCTCGAAGGCCTGGCCGACGCCCTCGCAGTGGAGCGTCCCGAAGATCAGGTGCCCGGCCTGGGCGGTCTTGAGCGCCGCTTCGAGCGAGAGCCGGTCGCGCATCTCGCCGGCCAGGCCCGTGTCCGGATCCATGCGCACCAGGTTCCGCAGGGCGATGTCCTCGTTGGGAATGCCGTCGTCGCCGATCTCGATCTGTACCACGATCGACTTCTTGGGTGCGTACACGTACTCGATCGGGTCCTCGATGGTGACGATCTTGCGGTGGAAGTTGCGATTCACGTGGTCCAGCATGGCCGCGATCGACGTGGTCTTCCCGCTGCCCGTGGAGCCGGACATGACCACAAACCCGCGGTGCTGCTCGGCGATGCGCAGGTAATTGTCGGGCAGATGATACGCGGCGAAGTCCTTGATCTGGTCGAAACGCCGGATCGAGATGCTCCGGCCGTTGAACGATTGCACGATGTTGACGCGGAAGCGGTACTGATCGATGTGATACGAGAAGTCGATGCAGTGGTTCTTCTCGAACCGCGCCTGGCGCGTCTCGTTCATCATCGCGTTGGAGAGCAGCACCACGTCCTGTTCGCTGAGTTTGCCGCACTTGACGCTGCGGATCGTCCGCTCAATGCGGTAGTCGGGCGGACGCCCCACGTTGACGTGCAGGTCGGTCGCGGGGGGATGCCCGGCGCTGCGGCCGTCGCCCGGCACCGCCTGCATGCCGCGCAGCAACTGCTCAATGACCTGCTTGGCGTTCATCGGGGTGATCTGCAGAGGCGGGTAATCCGGGGTCGGCGCAGCGGCGGGGCCGTGAGCGGCCGGCGCAGCCGGCGCGGCAGGCGCGGTTGGCGCGGAGCCTGCGGGCCTGGCACCGGCTTCCGCGGTCTCCGAGGCGGCGGGGGCGGCCTCATCGGAATCTGCTTCCAGATCGTCCAGCGGAGCGGTCGCCTCCCCCGCTGGCGTGATGACCGGGCGATGCACCGATACCCGGATCACTTCGGGCTTGGGCTGATTCGACGCCGAGGCCGGTGTCGGTGCGGACAGGCGGCCCGGGGACGGCGCACCCGTGGGGCGGGGAGCCTGGGGTGATTCAGACGCGCTCATGGCACCTCCGTTGCTGGAGGGCTGCCCGACCGGCTCAGAGAGAAAGGCTCACGAACTGCTGAGCCACCGGACAGCAGGGACAGTCGTCGGGGAAATGGACGTTCAGATCACTATTATCTCTGCGGCGCGTTTCATCGCAACGCTGGAGGGCGAATTCCGCTGCTTCCTCAAAACTGGCGAAGCCCGCGAGGCGCTCCCGCCGGGCATGTTGACACACCGAGACCTGCCACCGCGATGAGTCGGCGTCTTCCCGAAGCACACATAAGTCTTGCGGTGATACGCACATGGGCAATCCTCACGATTCTAGACCCGGCCGGCTCTCCGGCCATCACCCCAGGCTTCCGGGATCGAGCCGGCGTCCGTCTCGGGCAACCGGGACTGACCGCCCCACCGGTTCCTGGAGCTGCAGCGTCTTCAGATAGGCGTCGATCGACGCGGCCGCCCGCTTCCCGTCACCCATCGCCAGAATGACCGTGGCCGCCCCGCGCACGATGTCGCCGCCGGCGAAAACGCCGGGCTTGCTGGTCATGCCGTTCTCATCGATCTCGATATAGCCCTTCCGGTTGACCTTCAGGTCCGGCGTCGTCTGAGTCAGGAGCGGATTGGCCCGCGTGCCGACGGCCTCGATGACCATCCGACAGGGGATCTCGAATGCACTGCCCGGCACGGGGATCGGCCTGGCCCGGCCGCTGGCGTCCGGCTCGCCCAGGGCCATGCGCTCGCACGCCAGCCCGCGTACCCAGCCGTTCTCGTCGGCCAGGATCGCGGTCGGGTTGGTCAGCAGTTCGAAGCGGATGCCTTCCTCCTCGGCGTGATGGATTTCTTCGATCCGGGCCGGCATCTCCGCCCGCGAGCGGCGGTAGACGAGCGTCGCGTTGCGGGCCCCCATGCGCCTGGCCGTCCGCACCGCGTCCATGGCGGTGTTGCCCCCGCCGATGACCACCACGTCGTCCGCCCGCAGGACCGGGGTTTCCGCGCGGTCGAGATAGCCGCGCATCAGGTTCACGCGCGTCAGATACTCGTTCGCGCTGTATACCCCCTTATCGTTCTCACCAGGGACACCCAGAAACACCGGGAGGCCGGCCCCGTTGGCGATGAACACCGCATCGTAGCCGAGCTCCTGCATCAGTTCGTCGATGGTGTGCGTCTGCCCGACGATCACATTGCAGACGATTTCGACGCCCAGCCGCCGGAGGGCATCCACCTCGCCGCGGACGATCTGCTTGGGCAGCCGGAACTCGGGTATGCCGTATACCAGCACGCCGCCCGGCTCGTGCAGAGCCTCGAAAACGGTCACCGCATGTCCGCGCCGGGCCAGCTCCCCTGCGGCGGTCAGGCCGGCCGGTCCGCTGCCGACGACCGCAACGCGGCTGCCGGTCGATCGACCTGGGGAAGCAGGTGAGACGTGATCTTCGCCTTCGGATATCTCACCACTCGCATCCGCACCTTCCTCCGCAACCGGCTGGTAGCCGTTCGTTCGCGCCCAGTCGGCGACGAACCGTTCGAGATACCCAATCGCGACCGAGCATCCCGCCTTCTTGCCCCGGATGCACAGGCATTCACACTGCTTCTCCTGCGGGCAGACCCGGCCGGAGATCCCCGGCAGAGCGTTGTCGCGCAGGAGCACGTTCGCGGCCCCCGCCATGTCCCCCTGCGCCACGCGATCGATGAACGCGGGGATATCGATCCGCACCGGACAACCGGCGACGCACCTGGCGTCCTTGCACTGCAGGCAGCGCTGCGCCTCGAGCATGGCGATCTGCTCGGGCAGGCCCAGGTTGACCTCCGTGAAGCTCGCGCTGCGCCGTCCGCCGTCCTGCATCGGCATCGACTGGCGGTTGATCTTCATCCGCTCGGCAGGTTTCATGACTCCGCTCTGCACGCGTGCCTCTCCATCGCGGCCTGTTCCTGGGCGCGGTAGCTGCTCAGCCGCGAAACCAGCTCGCCGAAGTCGACCTGATGGGCGTCGAACTCCGGGCCGTCGACGCACGCGAATTTCATCGCACCGGCCACCTGGATCCGGCAGCCGCCGCACATGCCGGTCCCGTCCACCATGATGGGGTTCAGGGAGGCAATGGTCTTGACACCCGTCGGGCGCGTCACTTCCGCCACTGCCCGCATCATCGGCACCGGACCGGCGGTGTAGACGGCCGCAATCTTCGGCTCCGCCGCATCGAGCAGACCTTTGAGCCGCTGGGTCACGAATCCGTGAAACCCGTAGCTGCCGTCATCGGTGCAGGGATGCACCGCGTCGCAGACGGAGCCGAGTTCTTCCTCGAGGATCACATACTCACGCGAGCGGCCGCCGATGACCGCGGTGACGCGGTTTCCGGCATCCCGCAGAGCCCGCGCCTGGGGATAGACCACGGCCGTCCCCACGCCGCCGCCCACGACCGCGACATGCCCGAGGTGTTCGATATCGGTGGGCCGTCCCAGCGGTCCGGCCACATCGCACAGGGCCTGACCCGTCTCCAGCGAGCAGAGCTGCCGCGTGGTGGCGCCGACTGCCTGGATGATGAGGAGGATGGTGCCCGCCGCTCGATCGGAGTCTGCGATGGTCAGGGGTATGCGTTCGCCGTCCGGAGCGACGCGAACGATCACGAACTGGCCGGGCCGGGCCCGCCGAACCACCCGGGGAGCGGCAACCACGAGCCGGCGAACACTGGGGGCGAGCCACCGGGAATCACGAATCACAAACTCGCCAGCCATTCAGCGTCTCACCTCGTCGCCGCGCCGACCCCCCCGGGCAGACCCTGACTCTCCAAGCTGCAATGCGCATGCCGGAGGGGGCAGGGATAATCCTCGCATCCAACCTCATGTACCGTACCACTTTAGGTCAGTTTGGCAGTGTGGCTTCAAAAGCTGTACCCGTGGCGCCGTCGGACGTGGGGCCACTTCACACAGCCGCTGGGGCAGATCCTTCAGAAACGTCCTGCCATTCGATGTCGAGCCGACGCAGGGCGTAGCCGATTTCCCGACGGCAATCGCCGTACACCATGAGCCAGTGGAAGCCCTGCATGTCCGCGAGCAGACGCTGCCAGTCGCCGTCGATCCGCACGTCCGTCTGCGACCGACAGATGGCGTGGAACGGGTTGTCCACCACCGTGCCCCGGAAGCCCACAAACTTCTTCGAGGCGAAATCCGGCGCCACCATCGTGATGATCTGGCCCTTGCGCATCGCCACCTTCGGAGCCGCTCCATAGTCAGACTCGAAATGCGTGTGCACCTCGGTCGGCTCATAGTCGGTGCCGTTCATCCTGCGGGGAGCCGTGCAATGGGCCACCGTCACCACGCCATGGTGCGGCCAGGTCGGGTCATTGAGGAACACCGGCGTCTGGCAGATGTGGCCCATGAGCATGCCCGCCGGAATCACCACGAAATCCGACTCGCAGAAGGCCAGATAGCCCTCGTCGTTCAGCCAACTGAGCGGCAGGCACGCCGTCGTCTCGGAGACCTGCATGACCGTCGACATGCAGTGCTGGATGGTCAGCGCGGTGGCCTCGTTCTCCTTCAGGGCGTCCTTCATCACCTGATAAAGCAGCATCGCCCGCTCGACATATCCCTTGTCGGTTTTGAGCGAGATGCCTGGCTCACGCAGATATGCCTGGGCGGCCTTCGTCGCCCGGGCCACCGCGCTGGCGTCGCTTTTCGCAGCGCGGATCCGCTTGTCGAGATCCTCATAGCTCAGATCACGAATGTCGAGGCGCCACTTCTTGCGGGCGATGTCCGGTGCGAGGCGATGCCCAACCCCCCAGCCGCCGGCGCCGCCGATGGCCACGATCCGCTGACCGACGGTGCGCCGCAGGGCGAGCAGGGCGCAGAGTCGCCACGCCAGGTCCTCGTATTTGTCCACGATGACGTCGTCGGTCGTCACGCCGCGCTGAACGCAGGCGTCGCCCGCTTTCCGGAGGAAATGCGGGTGCAGAATCTCGTACCAGAGGGAAACGGGGCCGGAGTTGTGTCGCAGGAAGAACAACGTCGGCCGATCGGGCACGATTAGTTTCTCGAGCAGGTTGCCGCCGCCCCCGCTCGCATAAACGAGCAGCACGTCGCTGGCCCCGGCCGCCGCCTTCTCGGTCAGCGCCGGCGTGTTGGCGGCGATCGGGGGCAGGAACTCCACCGCCGGCAAATCGGCGGCGAGACGCTTCAGTTCGGTCTGGATGCGCAGCGTTTCCTCGCGGACGTCCTTTTCCTCGAGAAGCCCGCCCCACGGACGCCAACTGGTCTTCTCCCGCCGCTGGTGCAGAGCATACGTGAGCACCGGCTGCACTTTGAGCTTCTGTCCGGGGCCGAGCGGCACGACCTTGGGCTCGGTTGCATCCTCGGCGGCTCGGGCCGCTGGCGTCGTCGCCTGCCACGCCCCCACCGCGGCCGCCCCCAGCCCCGCCATCAGCCCGCGCCGGGTCAGCCACCCTCGTGCCTCGGCCGCCGCCTGGGCGCAGCAGCAGCATGCCTTCAATAAGTCATCTCCGCCGTGGACGTGCTCGTGTCCGCTCACCGGTGCCTCCTCATGTTGTCAGACAGATGTGGGATTTGGCGCAGAGATTAAGCCTCTGTCGCGATCAGAGGGCAGGATGCAAGTTCAGTGCCGCGCCATAGGGGCCTGCGGTCCCCGTTGTTTGCAGGAGCCCGCAAGCCAGATCTCCGCCCCAACAGAACACGAAGCCAGGATGATCCAATCGTTCCCCCAACCTCGGCGGTCCAAGACGAGGGCACGGGTGGAGAGCTCTTCACGGTCGTTTCTGACATTCCGCTGACGCGTTACGAGATCAGCCGCCGCGCGCGCATCGCCGTCAGGACCACCTCCGCCGCTTCCTCCACGCTGAAGCACCCCAGATTGACGATCAGGTCATAACGTGTGGAATCACCCGGTTCCCTGTGAAAGTGAGATCGCACGAACGCGGCTCGCTCCCCTTCCACGCGCTCAACCTCGAGCCGGGCCTGCTGAGACGGCAGACGATAGCGATCCGCAAAGTTCTGCAGGCACTGCTCGCGCGGCGCCACCACCCGGAGCCGTAACCCCTGTTGACGCGGGAGGATCAGATCGACTCCGCGGCCGACGAAGATGCCCGGCCGCCCCTTGACGGCTGTCCACACCGTGGTCTGGAGGCGGTGGAAATAATCGTTGCGCGAGAAGCCTGGATCCATCAGGGCACGAAGGGTGTCTTCGGTCCAGCCCGGTTCGCGCTCATCGAGCGACGCATACACCCGCGCCCGGGTGTCATCGTCGCCCGCCATCGCATGGAGAATCTCCCGGTCGTACACCGGCCAGCCGAGCCGCCGCGCGAGCACGTTCGCCAGCTCCGTCCCGCCGGAGCCCACCATGCGCGAGATGCACACAAAGGGCTGGATCGCCGGCTGCGCAGCCGAGTCGGCGCGTGCGTGGACCTGGCTGGAGAGCTCGTGCGTGCGCAGGCGCTTTTCCGCCAGACGGACCACGCCACGGCTCAGAGGAATCGGTCGGTCAGACATGTTCGCCCCCAATCGCGAAAGCGGCTCATCGGGCGAGCCGATGCTGCGTCGTCCGGGGCGGTCTCATCGAAGGCCGCGCGGGGCGGCGCGAATCTGCGGAACGTCGACGTGACTACTTCATTATACACCGGACGCAGACGAACGGCACCCGGGTGTGTCGGGTGAGATGGCGGAGATGTGAGTTCTCGGGTCGGCCCGCTTCTCACGAGGTGGGGCGCACGTCGCACGAGCGGATGTAGTCGGCGTGGAGTTCGGCCAGCACCGCCGGCCCGGCCGCCATGAACGGGGTCTCGTGCCGGTTGTAACGGGTCACATCCATCGGAAACCAGGGCTGCCCGGCAAGCGAAATGACGTGCCCGCCGGCCTCGCGGACGAGCAGCTCGCCCGCGGCGATGTCCCATAACCGGCACTCGTCAGCGAACACCGCATCGACCGAGCCGGCCGCCAGCAGCGCCAGGTGCAGGGCGGTCGAGCCGAGGTTGCGCACGACGTAGCGGTCGATCCACATGTGGACGGCCGGCGGCATGGGGCCGCGCCGAGAGGAGGGAATTGCCAGCAGGGTGTCACGCCCGGGCGGCTCATCGGTGACCTGCAGCCGGCGACGTAAAAGTATATCCCTCTGCGTTCGGCCGGCGCCTCCGGCCGGCCCGGACGCGGCGGCCCCGGCATCGCAAAACCAGGCCCCGCCGCCCGCCGACGCGGTGTAGAGCTGGCGGGTGAGCGGGTTGTAGACCAGCCCCACCACCGGGAGGCCGCCTTCCATCAGCGCCAGCGAGACGCAGAAGCCCGGGAACGACCGCGCGTAACTGCGCGTTCCGTCAATCGGATCGATCACCCAGCAGCGCCGCGCCCCGGCAATGGCCGCGTGCCGCTCCGGCGCCGCCTGCGTTTCCTCGGTGATCACGGCGTCGCCCGGGCAGCACCGGGCCAGCGTGTCCATCAGGCGGCTCTGCACCGCATGGTCGGCGTCGGTCACGAGAGACCAGTCCGCCTTGCGTTGGGCCACCGCGCGTCCGAAGCGGTCGAGGGCGATCGCCCCTGCGGTGATGATCCACTCGGACGCTTCATGCTCAAGTTGTTGGTAATCGCTGGTCAATAGCTGATCCATCCCAGCTCGTGGAACAGCAGGTGGGCCCACGAGGCACTCCATGGTTGACGCAAGGCGAAACCGGCGCTCAGCGCGGAGATCAGGAGCAGCACATAGCAGACTCCCCGGGCCACGCGCCAACGCGACAGCAGTTCCACCCCCGGCGGCAGCATCGTCAGCCAGAGCGGGATGAGCCAGAACAGCCATCGCGGCCCCTGCGCCGTGCCCCCGTAGTTCTTCGATTCACTCGTGTAGAACGTGTAGAAGCACACCACGATCGCCGTCGCGGCCAGCACGAAGAGGCCCAGCAGTGGCCGCGTGCCGGTCCGCCGCGAAAGCTGCGAGAAAATGCCCAGCAGGCTCAGCACAAGGATCGGCGTCAGCAGGAAGAAGCCATGATGACCCACCAGCACGTGCATCAGATAGACGTGGTTGGGTTCCCGGAGCGCGTCCATGCCGACCGGGTTGTTCCAGTAGCTGCCGGGGTAGTCGTAGCCTCCGCCGGGCTTCCCGAACTCCGCGTAGACCGGCGTCCACTGCCCGGTGGCCAGGTAATTGGTGAGCAGGAACGCGATGACCGGAGCCAGCGCCGGCCCGACGGCGAACATGAGCGTGCGCTTCGCATCCCTGACCATCAGGGCCAGCAGAATCCCCGCCGCCAGCAGCGCCGCGGGCAGCTCGATCGCCGCGGTCAGCGCCCCGAAGAAGCCTGCCAGCACGAACCAGTACCAGGAACGGCAATCGTCGTACCAGATGCGGACGGCCGCATGGATCGCGAACATGGCCGTGAACGCCGCGATGACATGGTTGTTGAGGGTGACCACCCAGGGAGTCAGATACGTCCCCAGCGCCGCCGCCGCCATGCAGAACGCGTGGACCCAGCCCAGGGCGGTCACCCCGCGCACGTATCGCCCCACCACCCAGATGAAGATCAGCAGCGGGAGGACCTGGGCAACCAGCAGAGTCATCCGGATGATCGCCCACGGCTTCGTGCGGAAATCGAAGCCGGTCGCCTTCTCCGCCGTCCAGGCGATCCCCGCCAGGATGGTCGGCAGCAGCGGCGGTTTGCTGGAATAGTAGTTGTCGCCGAGTTTGACCATGTCAATGGTCGGAAATACCGGAAAATAGAGCAGATCCCCCACCCGGGGCGGCGAGCCCGTCGGGCGGTAGTACTTCGTGATGCCGTCGTCGGTGATGGCGATCAGGCTGCCCCGCTCCGCCTCCGGCACGGTCTGCGGATCGACATCGTAGGAGCGGTAGTCCTTCCAGGCGGCGCCGTGATTGAGCTTGTAGCGATAGGTCCCGTGCTCGACGAGGTAATAGACGGTGTTCCAGCGGGAGGCGTCGTTGACCGTGAAGGGCATCCCGCCGGCGAGGGTCAGGCCTCCGGCCAGTCCGCCGGCCAGAACCAGAAAGAGCCACGTCAGATCGGGCCAGGGCGACGGCCGGGGCATCGGCTGCGACGCCGGGCCGACCGGGCCGGGGCCCGTGCCCGGTTCGTCGCTCTTGAGGATTTCCCAGGGCAGTGTTGCACCGCCGCTGTCAGAATGGGCCGAACCGCTCAAGGGTTCTCTCCTCCATTCGTGGCTGCCGGCTGCGGCGACGGCGCCGCCTCCTCACACCATCCGACGCGCTCGACGATATCGTAGAGCCCCTCCAGGGGCCTCCGTTCAAGCACAAACTGCGTCAGCAGCCCGATCGAAATCAGCGCCACCGCCGGCATGGCCAGCGCGGTGAGCGTCGCGATCAGCAGCACGCCCCGTGCGTCAAACACCAGCCCCATCACCACCCACAGGACGAACAGAACGCTGCTCATCACCAGGCCCGTCATGCCGATCACGTGCTGCGGCCGCCAGCGGTAGCGGCCCAGGAACCAGATCGTCAGCAGGTCGAGAAAACCCTTGTAGAACCGGGTGAACCCGTACTTCGACACGCCGTGGGTCCGCGCCCGGTGCATCGTCGCGATCTGGGTCACCCGGAACCCGCGCCAGTGTGCGAACACCGCGATGAACCGGTGGAATTCACCGTAGATCCGCACGCTTTTGGCCACCTCGCCCCGCATCACCTTGAGCCCGCAGACGTGATCGTGCAGATGCACACCCGTCATCCACCCGATCAGCCGGTTGAACACATGCGACGGATACACCTTGTGCCACGGATCGTGGCGTTTCTGCTTCCATCCGCTTACCAGATCATAGCCTTCCGACAGCCGGGCTAGCAGGTGCGGCATTTCGGCCGGCGGATCCTGGAGGTCGGCGTCCATCATGAACACGATGTCGCCCTGGGCCGCGGCAAAGCCCGCCATCAGCGCCGCCGCCTTGCCGAAGTTCCGTCGAAACCGGATCCCCCCCACCCGGACATTGTCCCGCGCCAGCCGCTCGATCTCCATCCAGCTCCGATCCGTGCTGCCGTCGTCGACGAACACGATCTGGTAGTCGTACCGGTTGGCCGTCGCCACTGAATGAATCTCCCCGGCCAGCTCGCGCAGGGACTCATCCTCGTTGTAGACCGGTATGACGATGCTGATCAGGGGCGAGTCCACGGGATGTTCGTTGTCCGTCGTCAGTGGTCCGTCGTCAGTGGTCCGTTGTCAGTGGTCCGTTGTCTGTCGCCACTTGCCGGTTGTTCGTCGGCAGTTGTCCGTTGACCGTCAGCCGTGGTCACGGGTGCGTGTTCATCTGCCAGTCGTCACCGGCAGATCCCGCCCAGCCCCGGCAGGGGCGATAGAGCGTGTCACACGAGGCCGCGCCATCCGGATCGTCACGCGTTCGAAAACGCGGCCGGCCTGTCGCGGACTCGGCAACGCACCCGCCACACACAAAGTGTGCCCGAAACCAAACCTATCCACTCACGTGCACATAGTAGTCAATCGCCCGCCGGAGGCCCTCCTCGAACAGCACCTGCGGCTCATAGCCGATCATTTGCCGGGCCAGCGTGATGTCCGCCAGCGAGTGCTTCACGTCGCCCGCACGCGTCTCCACATAACGCGGGCGGACATCCCTGCCGAGGAGGGCGTTGATCTCCCGGATGATGGCATTCACGCTCACCCGCTGGCCGCAGGCCACATTGAGCACCTGTCCCTTCAGACCCTTCGACCGGGCAGCCAGCAGGTTCGCATGCACGACGTTCTCAATGTACGTAAAGTCGCGTGTCTGCTCGCCGTCGCCGTAGATGGTCGGCGGTTCGCCCTGGATGATCGACGTCACAAACGCGGGAATCGCCGCCGCATACTGGCTCTTGGGGTCCTGGCGGGGTCCGAACACGTTGAAATACCGCAGCGACACCGTCTCCAGGCCGTAGCACTCGGCAAACACGCGGCAGTAGTGCTCGCCGACCAGCTTGTTGACCGCGTAGGGGCTGAGCGGCTGCGGCAGCATCGTCTCGCGCTTGGGCAGTTCCGGCGCATCGCCGTAGGCGGAGCTGCTGGCCGCGTACACCACGCGCCGGCAGCCTGCATCCCGCGCCGCCAGCAACAGGTTGAACGTGCCGTCGATGTTGGCCTGGTGCGAGGTGAGCGGATCTTCCACCGAAACCGGAACCGACGGGACGGCGCCCTCGTGGAAGATGATCTCGATGCCCTGGCATGCCTGCCGGCAGTCGTCCGGGCGGCGAAGGTCTCCCTCCACGATCTCCACGCGGTCGCCAAAGGGCTGCAGGTTCGATCGTTTGCCGGTCGAGAAGTTGTCCAGCACGCGGACCGACTCACCCTCCTTGATCAGCCGCTCCACCAGGTGCGATCCAATGAAGCCCGCGCCGCCCGTTACTAGGAACTTGGCCATGCACACTCCTCGACCGGGAAAGCCGAATGACGAAATCCGAACGACTCCGTTCGTACAGACGAAATCCCAATGCCCAAACCCCAATGACTCAAGAATGACGAATGTCTAATCCCTCAATGCCTGGTATTCTCGCCGGCCTTGGTCATTCTCACATTGAGTCATTCCTTAGACATTGGGGCATTAGACATGAGACATTCTTGGCGAGTCTGGTCTCATGCCTCTTCATTCTCCAGCTCCGCCGGGTACCTCGGCGCCTCACCCTGGAGCACCCGGATGACGTCGTCCACCACGTCGTTCATCGCCGCGATTCCCTCGCGCGAGCGCGAGCCCACGTGCGGGCTCAGGATGCAGTTCGGCGCCGACATCAGCGGGTGATCCGGCGGCGGCGGTTCGGGGTCGAACACGTCGATGGCTGCCCCGGCCAGGTGACCGCTCCGCAGGGCCTCGGCCAGCGCCTCCGCCCGGACGACCGGCCCGCGGGACGTGTTCACCAGGTACGAGCCGCGTTTGAACCGCGCCAGCGACTCGCGATCGATCATCCCGCGCGTTCGGGCGGTCAGCGGCACATGCAGCGTGACCACATCCGCACCGGCATAGACCGCGGCCGCAGACGATTGTTTCCCCGCCGGGAACGCCAGCGGCCCCACGTCGCGGATGTCGTAGAAGATCACCTTCATGCCCATCCCGGCCGACATCCGCCGTGAGACCGCCTGTCCGATCCTCCCCATGCCGATGACACCCAGCGTCTGGTGCTGCAGCTCGATCGACTTGGGCGTTCCGGCGCGGAGCGATGCGAACTCGCCCTCCCGCAGCCGGCGGTCGTGGCTCACGATATCCCGCTGCATCGCAACCACAAGTCCGACAACCAGTTCCGCAACGGCGTGGGTGCACGCCGCCGGCGTATACACCACCGCGATGCCGGCCCCCAGTGCGGCCGGCACGTCGATGTTGTCGAGGCCCACGCCGGCCCGCCCGATGACCCGGAGGCGCCCCGCGCGCCGGGCTTCAGCTATAACCTCTTTTGTGACAAGAGCATAGGTACGAACAACCAGGGCATCGGCCCGCGCGACCGCTTCCATCAGGCGTGCCGGTTCAGGTGAAGGGAGCCGCTCGACCTCCCCCACGGCGGCCAGCCGCGCCAACGCCGGCTCGCTGAGCGCCTCCGCCACCACGATATGCGGCCGCACTGCCATCCCGTCATTATCGGCGAAGACCCGAGCGCCACAAGTGGCCGCAGGCCGGGCTATTGTCGAACCCCACCGTCTGCCCTATATTTCCGCCCTCTGCATCGGCCCCGCATGCCCGCCGGAGCTCGCTGGACGGGGGTCGTCCCGATGACCTTTGAGGAAGGGTGCAGACAGGGCGGAATAGACCTCGAGAAACTGAGTGAAACACAGCGCAAGGAGCTGGAGAGCGAATCTGCCATGACCGAAATCAAAGCCACCAACATCACCTGGCACGAAGGCCACGTCAGCCGTGAAGACCGTCAGAAGCTCCTGCAGCAGAAAGGGGCCACCATCTGGTTCACCGGCTTGTCCGGCTCGGGCAAGAGCACGATCGCCTTCACCGTCGAGCACGCCCTCGTCGAACGCGGCCATCTGGCCTACGTGCTCGACGGCGACAACATCCGCCACGGTCTCAACAAGAACCTGGGCTTCTCCGCAGCCGATCGCGAGGAGAACATCCGCCGCATCGGCGAGGTAGCCAAGCTCTTTGCGGATTGCGGTGCCCTGACCCTGACCAGCTTCATCAGTCCCTATCGCAAGGACCGCGACCAGGTCCGCAAGATCCATGAAGAGGCCGGGCTTCCTTTCGTTGAAGTGTTCGTCGAAGTGCCGATTGACGAGTGCGAGAAGCGCGACCCGAAAGGGCTCTACAAGAAAGCGCGGGCGGCCCTCGCCGAAGGCAAGCCGATGGGCTTCACCGGCGTCGATGATCCGTACGAAGCGCCCCTCAAACCCGAGCTCACCATCGCCAACCACCGCTGCACGCCGCAGGAGGCCGCGCAACAGGTGCTCGCCTGGCTCTCCAGCAAGGGCCTCCTGCCCGGTTGATGTTGATCGTGGAGCCCGACGCCCAGGCGAGGAGTCTGTGCGAGGGGCTCCGCCGCGGAAAGCTCCTCGCTCGCGCTTCGGGCTGTGGCCGGCGCGATTGCTATTGTCCCTGGTTGAGGTAGATCTTGAGATTTCGCGTCGATCGGCCGCAGGCGATCACGTCGAGCCGGCCGTCGCCGTTCATGTCGGCGATCTTGAGGTCTTCGGTCGCCATGTTGCCTTCGTCGATCCAGTGGGTCTGCCACTGCCCTCGGGCGGGATCGACGGCGTAGTACACCTTCAGGCTCGTCGGGCGACGCCCGCCGGTATTGGCGCCGCGATAGCCGGCCACGATTTCATCGTTCCCGTCGCCGTCGAGGTCCGCGCAGCCGACCGCATGCCCCTCATGGAACGTCTCGTCGAGCACGTAACGCGGCCAGAGCACGTCCTGCTGCGGCGGTTCGAGATACACGACCGCCTCGTTTCCGTGCCAGGGCTCGATGGTCGCGATGATCCGCCGTCCGTCCCGCAGGCGCCCCAGCGCCACTTCGCTCGAGCCGCGGTTCGGCGATGTCTTCTGCTCGCCTTCGCACAGGCGCGTCTTTCGCCATGAGCCGTCCGGCGAACGCTTCAAGAGATGCACGCCTTCGAAGCTGGCGGCCAGAATCTCCTCCGCGGGGTCCGGATCAAACTGGGCCGGTATCGCACCGTGGCACACGTGCAGGTCCTGTGTGATCATCTCCCGTGCCCAGTGATCCGTCTCCGGACGCGGGGGGATGCGCAACAGGTACAGCCGCACACCGCGCTCGGCGAAATGCGGAGGCGTCGTCTCGATCCCCTTGAGCGGTGCGACGAGCAACTCCTTCCTGCCGTCGCCGTCCGCGTCCACCCAGCGCACGCGGTGGATGTTCGGCTCGCCGTCGATGTGAAACACCGGCCACGGCTGATCCCCCGGCGCTGCCCTGGCCCACCAGACGCTTCCCTTGCGCCGCGTGTCATTGAACATCCAGTCGGCCGCAATCGCCACGTCCAGCGCTCCGTCAGCGTCGAGGTCGTAGGGCACGCCGCCGACATTCTGCCGGGTCGCCGAGCCGACAATCGGGTGCGCCTTCCACGATGGGTTCTCGTACCACACCACGCTGGAAAACAGCGTGAGCAGAATGTCCGGACGGCCATCGCGGTTCATGTCGGCGATCTCGACGCAGTAGGGATCGTCCGGCAGACGTGGATCGACCGTCTCCGGCCGCAGGCTCACCGGCCGCGGCGGGGCCGCCGGCACACCGGCCGGCCGGAGCCGATCCGACAGGAACTGGAAGTGATAAGGCAGCGCGTTGATCCAGTAGTCCCACGTGTGAGCTCCGGGGCGCTCCACGTAGTCATGGGGTATCTTCAACTCCATCAGCCGGGCATGCAGCTCCCGGTTCCCCGCGAAGAACGGATCTTCCCATCCGCAGTCGAGCATGATCCCCGTCGAGCGGCCCACGAATCGCTCCACCTGCCGGACCACGCTGTGGTCGAGCCAGCGCTCGCGGAACTGTTCAAGAGGGCCCAGCCGCTTGCCCAGATCCTGCTTGTTCAGCGATTCCGTGAGGTTCATCAGCCCACTCAAACTGCTGCAGGCGGCAAACAGCTCCGGGTGGCGCGCGGCCAGATAGAGCGCGCCGTGCCCGCCCATGCTCAGCCCGGTGACCGCCCGGCCCGCCGGCTCGGCCCATGTGCGGAACCGCCGGTCCACTTCCGGGATCAGATGCCGGGTGATCATCGTCTCGATCTGCCATTCGCGGGCGTCGGGCATGTCCGCGGGTGCATCGAGATACCACGAAGCGGGCTTGCCGTCGGGCGTAACGATGATGACGCCGTATCGATCCGCCAGCCACGACAGCGGGCGGCCGGCTTCTCGCAGCTTGAGGTAGTAGCGCGTGTGACCCACCGCGTACCCATGCAGCAGGTACACCACGGGATACCGCGTCGCGGGCTCGCCGGGCCCCGATCGCCGGTGATAACCGCCTGGAACCACGACGATGGCGCTGGATTGCCCCGCGGGAGCGGCAAACGTGATCGTCGTCGCGGTCTCGTCGCCCGCGGTCACGTCCGCCGCCTGCGTCGTTGCCGGCAATGGCCGGGTCGCCGGGAGCGTCTGCCCGAAACAGACAGCCGAGCCTGCAAATAGAACGAAGGCGAATATGCGCATGAGACCACTCCAGCCCGCTCAGAACGGATCCGTCATCAAATCATGATAGATCCGCGCTGCCGCTTCCACCTCGCTCACCTCGATATACTCATCCACCGCGTGGGCGTGCCGGATGTCCCCCGGCCCCAGCACGACCGCCGGAATGCCGGCATCCGCGTAGTCCGACGCGTGGCACCCGTAATTCACGCCCCGCGGCTCGATGGCCGCCGCCTCTCCCAGCACCGCCCGGCAATGACGCATGACCCGCCCCACCAGCGGATGCTCACCCGGCAGGTCCGCCCCTTTCCAGAGCTGCGCGCTGCCGTGGTCGAGCGGGAATGAGCACCGCCGCTGCAGGAAATCCCGCGCCTCGCGCATCACCGCTTCCGCGTCCTCATTGGGCAGCGTCCGCAGGTCCACGAACACCGTGCAGGACGCGGGCACCACGTTGGGCGCGCTGCCTCCGCGAACCATGGTCGGCGTCAGGGTCGGCGGGTCGACCAGCGGATGCCTCTTCACCCCCGCGACGTTGGTGTTATACGCCTCCACGGCCCGCAGGAGCTCCGCCAGCCGCGTGATCGCGTTGAGCCCCTCTCCGGGCCGGCTGGAGTGTGCCGTGCGGCCGGGGATCGTCATCTCCCACCGCGCCGCCCCCTTGCAGGCCACCACCGGCTCCAGCCGCGTCGGCTCGCCGACGATGGCCAGCGCCGCCCGCTGCCCGCCCTGCAGAAATGCCCGGACACCCGTGCGCAGGTACTCCTCGTCGGCCGTCGCGACCAACACCACCTGGTTGGCAGGTCCGCCCGCTTCCACGGCCCGGCTCAGCGCGACGAGCATGGCCGTCAGGCATCCCTTCGTGTCGCAGGCGCCGCGCCCGTAGACCCGGTCCCCCTCAACGCGCGGGATGAACGCCCGATCCTCCCAGCCCTCGGCCGGAACGGTGTCGGTATGCGCATCAAAGACGATGGCCTGAGCGTTCGGGGCGCCCACCCGAACGATCAGATTCTCCTCGCCGCCCGGCACCGGCTGCCGCTCACTGCGGATGCCGCGCGCGCGCAGCCACCGCTCCACGTACTCCACCATCCGCGACGACGAGGGGGGCAGATCCCCCCGTCCCATCCGGTTCACGCTCGGGATCGCCACCAGGTCCGTCAACAGTTTCTGAATGTCCATCCGGTCCATAGTCCGTGATTTATACTGCGGATGGGCCCGACAGGAGAATCCCGAGAGCCCGCATCCCTTCCCGCCCGCCGCCGGCTCCCATAGAATCGCCGGCCAGGCAACGGGCGCATCAGATGGAACGCAGGGCTTTTCTCAAACGATCCCTCGCCGCGGTCAGCGGCATTATGGCCGCGATTGTCGGCATCCCGGCCGTTCGCTACCTGCTCGATCCGCTCGCCCGCTCGCGCAAGGCCGGCCGATTCATCCGGGTTCTGCCGCTGTCCGCCCTGGTGCCGGGCAGGCCGGTCCGCGCGGCGGTCATCACCGAGCGCACCGACGCCTATACCCGATACCCTCCGGGAGTGGTGGGCCAGGTGTTCCTCATCCGCGACGACGACGGGAAAACGACCGCGTCCATACGCTGCTTCCAGACCATCTGCCCGCACCTGGGCTGCGCGATCGATTACCTGACCGCTCAGGGCTCTTTCGCCTGTCCGTGCCATACCAGCGATTTCGACAAGAGCGGCCGGCGCCTCAAGGGTCCCTCTCCACGCGACATGGACCCGCTCGAATGCCGCGTGACCGAGGCCGACGCCGACGGCCAGCACTGGGTCGAGGTGAAATACCAGGAGTTTGTGCCGGGCGTGGCCGAACGGATCGCGAAAACGTGAGAAGTGAGACGTGCGACGTGAGACGTGAGAAGTGCGACGTGAGAACTGAGATACAAGGGCTTTCTGTACGCCACGCGTTTGTTGTCTCACGTCTAACGTCTCACGTCTAACGTCGTACCTGGGTCAGCGCATGAAGCTCTCGGATTGGTTCGACCAGCGCACCGGCTATCGCGGTCTCGTGCACAAGGCCCTGCACGAGCCCATCCCCGGCGGCGCGCGGTGGCGATACGTCTGGGGCAGCACGCTGGCCTTCGTCTTCTGCGTTCAGCTCATCACCGGCATCCTGCTCATGACCGTCTACAGTCCGTCGGCCACCACCGCCTGGAGCAGCGTCTGGTACATTCAGACGCAGATGGGCCTGGGCTGGCTGGTCCGCGGCCTGCACCACTTCGGCTCGCAGGCCATGGTCATTCTCCTGCCGGTTCACATCCTGCAAATCGTCTTCGCCCGGGCCTACCGCGCCCCGCGCGAAATCAACTGGTGGATCGGCCTTGGCCTGCTGGTGATCGTCTTCGGACTCTCGCTCACCGGCTACCTGCTGCCCTGGGACCAGAAGGGCTACTGGGCCACGCAGGTCGCCACGAATATCGTCGGCCTCACGCCGGTCGTGGGCGGATGGCTGCAGAAGCTCCTGATCGGCGGCTCGGAATACGGGCACCTCACCCTGACCCGATTCTTCACGCTGCATGTCATGGTGTT